>JAVBJY010000124.1:0-6644 GCA_031546735.1 Eubacteriales bacterium | reverse complement strand
TCAAATCAGTCTTTTTGACATCCACCAATACGCTACGCACCAACGGGTCGATTTCAAGGCCGTTAAACACAAGCCGTTGGTTCGGCTGTTCTTTTTTTGTGCTATTTCGTTTGACCAGCACGTTGATGCGCGCCATCAGCTCCTTGGGCGAAAACGGCTTGACAACATAGTCGTCTACACCCATCTCAAAACCAAAAAGCTTATCATATTCTTCACCCCTTGCAGACAACATGAGCACGGGGATATCTTTTGTTTTTCTAATTTCTTTGCACGTCGAAAACCCGTCGAGCCTTGGCATCATCACATCTAACACAATGACGTCGAAGTCTTGTTCCCGACAGATAGACACCGCCTCCATGCCATCCGACGCTTCCACCACCGTGTGCCCTTCAAACTCAGCGTACTCCTTCACCACATTTCGAATGAGTGCTTCGTCGTCTACCACCAGTATTTTATACATACCCTCGCCCTCCCATTTGCGTTGCTTTCACTGATTTCTAGTATACATCTATGTCATGGTGGAAATCAAATATACTTTTTTAATCGTGTATGGGTGCCATATATTATAGAAGTGTGACTTTTTTCTTACATTAAATGTTCGTCTATTGACACACGTTTGGGTATAGTTTAAAGTTTCTATAATGTGTTATACTGATGGTAGTGCAACCATTATTTCATGATCTGTCGATTTCGCTTGCAAATGCACCGCAAACTCCGCTATAATGTCATGACGATACTATGGCAACAGAACCCCCACGGTCTTATCTTTTTACTTTTTATCTTTTACATTATTTTGATATATGTCGCCGTGTAACCAAGCACGCGCTTGATTTGAGAGGAGAACAAACATGTTTTTTAGAGATATGGGAATTGATTTGGGCACAGCCAACACATTGGTGTTTGTGAAAAATAAAGGGATCGTTGTAAGCGAGCCATCCGTTGTGGCCATCAATTCAGAGACAAAAGAGGTATTGGCCGTTGGCGACGAGGCGAAGCAGATGATCGGCCGTACACCCGGCAACATTATCGCCATACGCCCCATGAAAGACGGCGTTATTGCCGACTTCGAAATTACACAAGCGATGTTAAAGTATTTTATCAAGCGTGCGACAGAAGCCACCCGTGGCGGCTTGTTCGCAGGCAACAAACGAATCATGATTTGCGTACCCTCTGGCGTCACAGAAGTCGAAAAAAAAGCTGTCATCGAAGCCGCCATTGCGGCTGGCGCAAAAAGAAAATACGCACACCTGATTGAAGAACCGATGGCGGCGGCGATTGGCGCTGGCCTACCGGTTGGCGAGCCGACAGGCAGTATGATCGTCGATATCGGCGGCGGCACCACAGAAGTAGCGGTTATTTCTCTTGGTGGCATCGTGACAAGTCGCTCCATCCGCATCGCGGGCGATGTGCTGGACGCGTACATTGTCAATCACATCAAAAAAGAATATAGCTTGGCCATTGGCGACAGAACGGCAGAAGTCATTAAACTCACCATTGGCTCGGCGTTTAACGAAGGAAACGACCGCGCGTACGAGGTGCGCGGCCGCGACTTGGTGACTGGTTTGCCGAAAACAATCTCTGTCACTGCGACCGAAATCCGCGAAGCATTGGCCGAACCCATTAATTCTATTGTAGACGGCATCAAATTTTCATTGGAAAAAACACCGCCAGAGCTTGCGTCTGATATTATGGAGACAGGCATCATATTGGCGGGTGGCGGCGCCCTCTTAAAAGGTCTTGACAAATTGGTTTGTCGCGAAACGGGCATGCCCGTTCACATTGCAAATGAGCCTCTCAACTGCGTTGCTCTCGGTACAGGCATGTCCCTTGACAACGTGGATGCTTTGAAAGGTCTTTTGGTTACGTCGAAAAAATCAAGAGCGTAGTCGTTATCCTATACGCCACATGGCGTTGTATATCACTTGGAGGTAGAGGGAGATTCCATTGAGATTTTTAGAAAAAAATAAACTGTTTGTAATCGCCGTTGCCATCATTTTGCTAATCATAATAGGCGTTTTCACCTTCGATCGGAATAAGCCCACCTTCATCGAAAATGGCATCGGGTTCGCTTTGACTGGTATGCAGTCGGCCACCCATGCGGTTTCGGGTTGGTTTGGTTCCAGAATCGACTTTGTAACCAACTTGGACGGAATCGAAAACGAAAATGCCACACTCAAAAAAGACGTGGTGACAATGGAGCTAGAGCTTTCCAGATTGAAACGTGTAGAAGATGAAAACAAAAAATTGTTGCGCCTTCTCGAAATCGATAGCAAATACGCTGAGCATAAGAAGGTCGGCGCGGATATTATTGCGAAAGATTATGGCTGTTGGTATGACAACTTTATCATCAACAAAGGCACAAAAGATGGACTGGATAAAAACATGGTCGTGCTTGCAGATGGCGGCCTTGTGGGTCGCATCGTGGAATCGGGCTACAACTATTCAAAAGTCATTACGATGATCGACGACGTGGATGCCATTAGTGCAAAAAGCGTACGGACAGATGATATTGGGTTTGTTCGCGGGGATATCATCAACAAGGGCATTTGCAAGATGGAATATATCGATACCGAAGCGGAAATTGTAGAGGGCGACGAAATTGTCACCTCTCACCTAAGCCAGATTTATCCACCCGGCATAACCCTTGGCTACGTGAAAGAAATTCACACCGACACCAATACCCTCACAAAATATGCAGTCATCGAGCCCACTGTCGATTTCAAACACCTTGACACAGTTCTCGTCATTACGCAAAAATTTAAAACCGAATACAAGAATGCGGAGGAATAAACGTGCGCATATTGGTTACGGCAGTCATTGTTATTGTTAATTTTATTTTGCAATCCACCTTGTTCCAATACATAGAGATTATGGGCATCAAGCCCAATACGGCCATTATTATTATTGTGGCGTTTTCTTTTATGCGAGGCGAAATGTCGGGTGCGATGTTGGGGCTTTTGATCGGCTTGTTGCAAGATATGTTTTTCGGCACGTATATAGGCATCAACGCCATTTTATACATGCTGACAGGTTTGTTATGCGGCAAATTCTTTGTCGATTATTATAAAGAAAATTATTTGCTTGTGTTGGTTTTAACCGTGGTGAGCACCATTTTTTATGAATTCTTATTTTTTGTAACCAATATCTTGTTGCGTGGCTACACCGACTTTGCCTATTACTTCAACAAAATCATTCTGCCCGAAACGGTGTACACGGCGTTTTTCGCTATTTTTATTTATCGACTGTTATTTGTGATCAACAGACAACTAGAAAAACGAGAAAATTTGAAAAGGAAGTTCTTTTAAATGAAAGAGTTCACGAAAATCATTGTTGGATTTTTTACCAATCGGCTGGTATGGCTGTTTGTTGTCATTTTGGCGTTGTTCTATCTATTGGTGGTGCGCCTGTTTGATTTACAAATTATCAAGGGCGAACAATACAAAAACGATGTCAAGGCGACAACGTTGAAGGATATCACCGTGCTTGCGCCACGGGGCACTATCTACGACAGAAAGGGTGTACCCCTCGCCATAAACGAATCGTCGTTTATCATCAACATTGACCAGAGCATTGACGTAAAAGAATGGAATGAGGTGCTGTTAAGCCTGCACCAGTTGCTAGACCAAAACGGCGAAGAGGTGTTGGATAACTTTCCGATTTCGAAAGAGAAGCCCTACACCTTTTTATTTGATGGCAATGAAAAACAAGAGACCCACTGGAAAACCGACATGAACTTAGACAAGGGGCTAACGGCACCTGATGCGTTTGTGGCGCTTCGAAAAAAATTCAAAGTCGCCGACACCGTATCCGATGAAGACGCCCGAAAAATACTCTCGTTTCGAAGCGAGTTGTACTTGTACCGCTACTCCAAATTTAAACCGATCACGGTTGCCTCTGATGTAAAGACAGAGACGATTGCGGCCATCGAAGAGCAAAAGAGCAATTTCCCCGGCGTCAATGTGGCAGTAGAGCCGCTTCGTCGGTATCCCCAAGGCAAATATTTTTCTCATCTCATCGGCTATATCCGTGGCATCACAACGGAGGAACTCGACACCACCTATGCCCAATATGGTTACACCCAAACCGACCTTGTCGGAAAAGACGGCATTGAAAAGGCCTTCGAGCTTGACCTAAACGGAAAAAACGGAAAAATGGTGGTAGAAGTCGACAGTTTGGGTAGTCGGGTGAGTACGATCGAGTCTGAAACTGTGGACCCGATACCGGGCAATAAAATTTTTCTCACCGTCGATACCCATCTGCAAAAATATGTTTATGATCAATTGGAAATCACGCTGCGGGATGCACTGATCAGCAAGCTGACCGGCAAAAACAAGGCCTTTAATTACTCGGTGAAGCAAGTGCTTGCTTCGATGATGAGCAGTGGCAACATCTCTCTTAAAAAAATAATGGAGGCAGAGGCAGGCACCGTGCAAGCCCAAGTGCGGGCGTATGCGCTCTCGACCACAGACCAAGATGCGTCCAACCAAGACGCACTCAAAAAAGCCATCGTGGACGGCATTACAAAAGGTGGCATCAGTGCGACCCAGATGATTTTGGTATTGCATGAGCAAGGCATCATTTCAGGCGACGAAAAATATATCGCCGACATCAAGCGCGGTCGCATTTCGCCGTTATCGGTTATCGTGCAAAAGCTAAATAGCCTAGAGATTACCCCCCAGATGACGGCACTTGACCCATCTACTGGTGCGGTTTCGCTCGTAGACGTACACACAGGCGATGTACTCGCCATGGTGTCTTACCCTTCTTATGACAACAACGAGTTTGTCAACGTATTTAACAACCAGTATTACATGCGTGTGATGAACGAAGACCCCACCAACCCATACTCTTATCGTCCTCTTGCAGAGCCACGTGCACCCGGTTCTACCTTTAAAATGATTACCGCCATTGCCGGGCTTGAAGAAGGCATTATCACGCCGACGTCAACGACATACGACAAAGGTACGTTTAAGGATGCAGGCTTGCCCTACGCCAGATGTTGGATCGGTAGCGGAAGCGGCTCCCACGGCAATGTCAACGTGGCAAAGGCGTTGGAAGTGTCGTGCAATTATTTCTTCTATGACTTGTCCTATCGCTTGGGCAATGTGAAGATGGGCAATCGAAATGCAGGCATCGAGAAATTAAACAAATACATGCGTGATTTTGGGTTGGACTCGTTTACTGGTGTCGAGATCTACGAACTGTACGATTCGATGACCGACTATCCGACACACATATCGTCACCCGAATACAGACGCTACATCGAAAGCAAGCGAAACCCTGACGCAACCGAAGGCGATTTACAATGGTACGATGGACAAACGATCCGAACGGCCATCGGTCAATCTTACAACAACTATACCCCCGCCATTATGTCAAAATATGTTGCGACACTTGCCAACGGCGGCACAAGATACGCACTGCATTTTTTAGATAAAAAAATAAGCCACAGCGGGCAGGTGCTTTCCGAATATACCCCAAAGGTAGAGTTAGAATTAAACATCGCCCCCAAAAACATAAAAGCCGTTCACCAAGGGATGTTGGCGGTTACATCGGGGGCAAACGGCACCATTCGCGGTGTGTTTAAAGATTTTCCAATTAAAGTGGCGGCAAAGACAGGCACAGCGCAACAATCGACCTTACGAAGCAACCATACGTGCTTTGTCGGGTTTGCGCCTTACGACAACCCGCAGATCGCCATTGCGGTCAGCATTCCGTTCGGTGAAGATTCGACGGCACCCGCCGGTCAATTGGCAAAACGCGTCATCGCAGAGTATATGGGTTTAAATACGCAACCTGAAACGCAACACGATAATTTTCTTGCACAGTAAGGAACAGTAGGGAGGGCATCGCAATTTGAAAAAGAACAGCGTAGTCTTTAAAGGCAGAAATGACGGCATTATGGTGATACTTGCAGACGATATACCCTTTGACGAGTTAAAGGAGCAGTTAGCGCGAAAGCTAGATGACGCCAAAAACTTTTTTGATTCGGCAAAAGCAAGCATCAAATTTAGCGGTCGCTCCTTAACAGAAAAAGAAGAACTCGAATTGATTGACATTATCAAGAACGGTGCCGACCTCACCATTACATTTGTCGGTAGTGGTGACAGGATGCGCACAAAGGTAGAGAAGGTTGCCGCGGATATTTTCGACAGCAAAAAAAATATGACTTATTTTCATACAGGTGCCCTTCGGGGTGGTCAAGAGATTCATTATGCCGGTAGCGTTGTCATCGTCGGCGACGTGAACCCCGGTGCAGAGATTATCGCCGAGGGCAACATCGTCGTCGTCGGCGCATTAAAAGGCTTGGTGCATGCGGGCTGTAAAGGGGCAGAGGGTTGCTTTGTGTTGGCGGCGGCGATGAACCCAACCCAGCTTCGCATCGCCGACATCATTACCTATTTACCGGACGATCCGAAGCGTGGGCGAAAGCGTTTACTCGAATTTGCTTATGTGCAAGATGGTCAAATCTACATTGCGCCCCTTGAATAAAACAGATCCTGTAATTAATTGTAAAAATTTGCTAAAAGAAAATGATGCAAAAACAGAAGATTTCTGATATTATGGAACATGAAGCTACAGTATTTTATACATTTCTTTGGTGGGAGGAACAAACATGAGTGAAGTTATCGTTATTACATCTG
>JAVBJY010000018.1:0-8872 GCA_031546735.1 Eubacteriales bacterium | reverse complement strand
AAATATGGCAATTTTACAGCCGTCAATGACATATCATTTGATGTTGATGAAGGGAGTATCTTTGCCTTTTTGGGCCCGAACGGTGCCGGTAAAAGCACCACCATCAATACGCTGTGCACCATATTTGATAAAACCGAAGGCACTTTGCTGATTGACGGCAAAGATGTCAGCACACAAAAAAACAGTGTTCGAAAAGCAATCGGTGTCGTCTTCCAGGAATCAACCCTAGACACCAAAATGACCGTCGAGGAAAATCTAAAGATGCACTGTATTTTTTACAGCGTTCCGAAAAGCGAAGTGGAGGAAAGGATACAATTTGTTTTAAATCTGGTTGACTTATTAGAATGGCGAAAAAAATATGTTGGCACCCTTTCAGGGGGAATGAAGCGTAGAGTAGAAATCGCCCGCGGGCTTATACACTATCCAAAAGTTCTGTTTTTGGACGAGCCGACAACAGGGCTTGATCCACAGACAAGGGCGCATATCTGGGAATATATCGTAAAGCTCCAAAAAGAAAAGAATATAACCATATTTTTAACCACTCATTATATGGACGAAGCCGAAATATGCTCTAAGGTGGCCATTATGGACGGCGGCGTTATTGTGGCCAACGATACGCCGTTCGCTCTAAAAAAAGAATATACGAAAGATAGAGCCTATATCACGACAGAGAAGCCGGAGGAGTTAGAACAATTGCTGAAAAAATATAGCTTACACTTTGTTAAAAAAAGTTCATATTATCGGATCGATGCCGATCATATCCCACACTTGTTGCAGGTTCTGAGCGAGCAAAAAGATGTGATCACAGACTTAGAGGTCAGAAAAGGAACGCTGAATGATGTATTTTTAGAAATAACCGGAAAAGAAATAAGGGTGGGTGCATAAGATGAAGACAATTTTCGCTCTTTGGTTTAGAAATATCAAAGCATTTGTACGAGATAAAACACGTCTCATTATTTCCATTATTTTTCCGTTTTTCTTTATCTTCGTTTTTAGTTCTATTTTTAAAAATGAGTTTATCGAAAATCCAGTTACCTATATGCTAGCGGGTGTTATTATTTCGACAGTGTTTGACTTCTCTCTGCGAATTTCATCGTCCACCATCGATGACATGGCTTCGGGGTTCATGAAAGAGGTTCTCGTTTCGCCTGTGGCGAGATTAAGCGTTGCCGCGGGTCAGTTTTTATCCTCGGCAACCATTTCAACGATTCAAGGATTAATCATTCTCATCTTTGGCTTCTTTATCGGGTTTAGGGTGACATCGCCGCTTACAATTGTTTTTGCCATTTTGGCTATGATTTTTGTAGGGCTTGTTTTTTCGGGCTTCGGGCTATTTCTTGCAACCCGTACAAAAAACACACAAACTTTTCAAGTCGTATCAATGGCCGTCACCATGCCTATGACCTTTATTTCAGGCGCTTATATCCCGTTTTCCCTGTTGCCACGATTGCTGGTCTATATCGGCTATATCAATCCGATGACATATGCGGTCGCGCTTTTTAGAGCGATCGCATTAGAAAAACTCACCATGCCACAAGCAGAATTAATCAAAGAGGAGCTGGCTTTTCAAATCGGAAACTTTGTCATAACGCCCTATCTATCCGCGCTCATCCTGCTAGTCTTTGGCCTTTTGTTTTTGGTTTTATCAACGCTATCTTTTGTTAACACCGATTTTTCGAAAATCAATCGCAATAAGAATGATTCCATTGAATGGTAATTGTAAGGCATTTAACCGCCTATATCAATGGCATCGAATTGAAAGAAGTGAGGATAAGTAGATGGGTTCTTATGTTGCATTATTTAGAGGGATAAACGTCGGTGGTAAAAATATCGTTAAAATGGCGGCGTTAAGGCAGATGCTTGAAAAGATGAAGCTTGTAGGTGTTCAAACCTACATACAAAGTGGCAATGCCCTATTTCAATCGAACGAGACAGAGAATGCCCTCATCGCTAGGATAGCACAAGAATTTAACAGTACATTTGGGTTTGACAGCACCGTTATTCTGCGAACATCACAGAAGATCACAAATATACTTGAACAGTTGCCTTTTTCACAGGATGAAATCTCAGCGGCAGAGGCGGCTTCAGATGCAGAATGTTTGTATGTGTATCTATTGCCAGATGCACCGCCCAAAGACATAATACAAAAATTATGCGCCGATTACAACGGCATGGATCAATTGCATGTGGGAGAGCGTGAGATTTATCTGTTGTGTCATCAAAGCATTCGTGATTCAAAGCTTGCCCAATCGCTACAAAAACTTAAACTTACGGCTACCGTGCGGAACTGGAAGACAATGAACAAACTCCGCGCCTTGTTTGAAACGATGGACCAGATTAAGTAGATCTATTGATCCGAGAATATCATAGAAGGGAGTTCCCCGTTGCCACAGTGGCGATGGGGAACTCCCTTCTTGGTTTATAGCCTAATTCTATCTTATTACGCGGTTAGTCTCCATATTAATTTTCGTTCCGTTCTTTTATTCCGGGTCGATAAAAGGAATACCGACAATTCATGACAGATGGTATTTTGCATTCGGTAGCTTGTGGTCATGATTGCTGTTTATTTGTTGATATGTTAATAACTTGTCAAGTTGTCATCATTTATTGACGAAAAAAATGTGGATAATGTGAATAACTCTGTTAATAACCTGAAATATAGGACTTTTTGCGTTGATAACGTTGTGAACATTTTCCACAGGCATGTTTACACTTGCGCCATGCTTGGGGTGACAAACGTATGATTTCCAGAATAACATATACAGCTTAGACGCATGCAAGAACAAAAATTTTAAAATTATTACATTCTTTTTTAGGATAACGTTCATGTATCTGAAAAATATTTTGGATAAAAATTCGAACAACAAAGAATGGCTGTTCATGTGTAAAGGCTTCAACAATTTTTCTAAATTTTTTATAACAGTCTGTCTACATTATGATATGAGGGGGGCGAGTATATGTTACATTGGCGCGTGGGTGAAAATGCGACAAGCGCCTTACCTGTCATTCCTCTATTGCAGTTGATGAATATACGCTTGTAGCTCTTCCATGTTTCTTGGTTTTTGACCCACTGCACGCCCTGGAAATTGTGCTTCTAGTAGTTCAGCTGCCGCGTAGACCAGTGGCTTCTTCAACCCAGCCTTAAGAAGCACAGGCTCGGAGGTGAATACCTCATCGATGCTTGCGTCTGAGATGACTTCCCCACGGCTAAACACGATGGCTCTTGTGGCAAACCGATACGCAAAGTCTACATCATGGGTAGAGACAATAAGCGTAATACCAGCAACACTCAAATCGTACAGTGTCTGTTCCAATAGCGCAACGTTTTCAGGATCAAGGGAGGCGGTCGGTTCATCCAACAGAATCATGCCCGGCTGCATTGCGAGGATATCTGCGATGCTGACTCGCTTTTTTTCACCGCCGCTTAAATACTGTGGCGCACGGTTCTCATAGCCGTCAAGGTTCATCTGTTGAAGTGACTGCGTGGTGCGGCGTGCTACTTCATCATGGGCAAGTCGCAGGTTCATAGGGCCAAAGCTAACTTCATTTTCTACCGTTCCTGCGATGATCTGGCTGTCCGGCTCTTGAAACACGAGCCCGACCGTCTGCCGCAACAACGAGATATCCTTTTTCGACTTGCCGAGTTGTTGCCCTTTTAAAAATATCTTTCCGTCTTTGGGGCGCAGTACGCCATTGCAACATAAAAAAAACGTGCTTTTCCCCGCGCCATTGTTACCGAGCACGGCGATGCGCTCGCCCTCGTAAAATGTGGCGGACACGTCCTTTAGCGCCCAATATTTGTCATCATATCTAAAGTTGATATGTTCTAGTTTTAGAAGTTCTCTCATGTCTGCACCTCGGTTGCATGGGTTGGTCGTTCAGCTATATAATAAGGAAAGACCCAAGGTGAAAATCGTAATACCAATCGCCACAGCGACTTGCATACCCGTAATCTTTTCCCTGTTCTCTAAAAATCGGATCTCTGTTTCATAACATCGACTTTCCATTGCATCGAAATTCCGATTGGCTTGCCGATAACTGCGCGCCAACAGATTGGAATATAGATTGCCTGTTGTACGCACGCTTGTGCGATAATTTGTATAACCAAGCCGACTTTTTGCGGCATCCCGCATCGAATGATACATCGATAGCAGAATAAAGATGTAGCGGTATATGAGATACATCAAATCTACGATTACATCCGGGCAATGCGCCCGCCGTAAAACGCCAATAAGTGCCGACATCGGCGTCGTCAGGCTCAATAGATAGAGGCAACTAACCGCCCCTAGCGCGCGTGCCATCACAAGCATCGCACGCGTCTGCGTTTCTACACTTACACAAAACCAAATACCAAATACATGTATGCCAAGAACGCCGATGCGCTGTGCGCTCGCCTCAAATAGCAAGGCAAGCCCGCTTACCATCAAAAAGGAAACCGGCAGTGCCAACAGCCGTACATAATGATACAGCCGAAGACCGCCTACGTACACAATACATAGAATCATTGTGACGGCTAAGAACATGCCTACAATTGGTGTGCCTGACGACACACAGAGTATCATCAACACAAGTGTCGTCCAACATTTTAAAGAGGCGTTGACTTTGTTCAGGCGGGAGTGCTGTGCCAGAACATCAATTGTCAAAAATTGTGTTTGCTTGTGCCGACCGAGGAATACCAAAGTAACCCCAAACCCCAGACAAAGCAGGGCAAGGGCTACCGCGGAAATTCTTCCATAAAATAGGCACCAAACGACTACCATTGTTAATATTGCAGTGACCATGCTACACCTCAACATAAATATAGAAATTCTAATCCAAACAGTTGCCCCTTATAAAGTTTGGGGTCAAGCCCTTTTTAAAGGGCTTGCGCGTGTGGGCCGCGCCCACAGTTTTATCTTTTTATCTTTTAATTGTCGTCGTCACGGGCGGTTTGACTTGTCGCCAGAATACTTTTTTCTGGCGACAAGATAGCCAAAACAATAGGCAATAATACCGACGCCGATGCCAGTTTGTATGCAGAAAAACAGGCTCTCGACCTCTCCCGGAAGTTCTCCACCGATCATTGTCTCTAAAACCGGTGTGAACCAAGGCGTGTACGCCCGACCCGTGACCTCTTCCACCATCCGGCTTCCCGCGTCATCACTGCCACCAAATTCGGCGCCTTTGAGCCAAAACAACGGCACGAGCGCAAGCAACACAATGGCGACAATGATCATCCATACGATTTTGGTATTTTTTTTCATGGCTTATTTATCCTCCAAAAATGAAATTTCTTTAAGCTCTGGCTCTGCAAAGCTCTCCAAGCCCATGAGGATGAGAACCGTCAATAAGCCCTCCATAATCGCAAGGGGAAGCTGTGTAGGCGCAAATACACCAAGAAATTTAACAGCACTCGCCATGATACCGCCGGTCTCGCTTGGGTATGCAATGGCAAGTTGAACACTGGTGACGCAGTATGTAAACAAATCCCCTAGTGCGGCGGCGATAAATATATTTACTTTTCGGTTAAGCCGCAACTTCTTGCCTAGCTTATATAGACACCATGTGAGTATCGGCCCCGCGATCCCCATGCTGAAGTTGTTCGCGCCGAGCGTTGTAAGCCCACCGTGGGCAAGCAAAATGGCTTGAAACACAAGCACAATGATGGCTAGCACGCTTGTCGCCACTGGCCCAAATAGACTGGACGCAAGCCCCGTCCCTGTCATATGGCTACAACTGCCAGTGACAGATGGAATCTTTAACGAGGAGATGACAAAAATAAACGCGCCAGACATGGCGAAGAGGATGAGTAGCCGCCTTTTGGTCTGTAACGTGTGCCGAATGCTGATTGTACCAGCAATGAGAAACGGCATACAGATGATACCCCACGCGACACAGTGCACAAGTGGGAGATACCCTTCCATAATGTGCATAGCGCCAACAGCTTGGGGGAAAGCGAGCGCCATCGCCCCCATACACGACAACATCATGATTCTTTTTTCTACTTTGGTATAGCCCATGTTTTGCTCTTCCCTTCGAGTTATTTATTTTTACAAAATAAAAAAGCAGCCTATTGGCTGCCTTAAAATTGCACGAAGAACAGAACAGTGACGGTACGCGCCTGTTCTGCTTTTCAGTGCACCGATCTCCGCAGCGACTGATATAAAACATAAGCAGGTCTCCTGACTTAAGATCAACGCTTTGCACGCCTTCTCGATGTTGCCATCAATGGCTGACTATGCAAAGCTCCTTATCACAGTGACGGGTTCGTTCCGGATTTGCACCGGATTCCCTGTTCGTTCCTTTCGGAAACTTATGTCTATATATAATGGAGTTAATGTAACACACAAACCCGTTGCTGTAAAGTTTTGTTTTTTTGTGCCGCCTTTTGTATGTTAAGGCGCCTTATAGAATGATGCAGATTAAGCCGCCGCTACCCTCGTTGATAATTTTTTGCAATGTCTCTTGCAGCTTCATCTGGGCTTCTTCTGGCATCCTGTACAATTTGTTTTGCAACCCATCGTTTACCAAATCATGCAATGATTTTCCAAAAATATTATAATCCCAAATCTTGCTTTGATCTGTCTCGTATTCTTTGATCAGGTAATCGGCCAACTCTTGGCTTTGTTGCTCTGTGCCGACAATCGGTGCAACCTCGGTCTCGATATCTGCACGAATCAGATGGATAGATGGCGCTGTTGCCTTAATGCGCACCCCATACTTAGAGCCGTGCTTCACAATAGACGGTTGGTCGAGGCGCATCTCTTCTAAAGACGGCGTAACGACGCCATATCCCTTGCGGTTGACTTCTTCTAGTGCGAATTTCACTTTGTCGTATTCCTTCTTTGCCTCTGCCAATACTTTAATGGTCGAAATGAGTTGGTACTCGCTTTCGATGCTCATGTTGGTCGTTTCACTCAATATTCGGTAGAACAAGCTGTCGTCCACACGTACCTCAATGTTGGCGGAGCCTTCACCTAAGCTGATCTTATCAATATACGCTTTGTTGATATATTCGTTTTCTTCGAATGCCAACACGTTGTCTTTTATTTCTCGAAGCTTTGAAACCTGCTTCAATATGTTTTTGACAGAATCAATCAGGCTATGTTTTAACCAGTGGTCCATATGTAGTGTTTCAATCCATTTTGGAAAATTGATTTTGATTTCCCGTACGGGGAATTCGTATAATACCTTTTCCAAAATGCTGTTGATGTCTTCCGCTTTTAGCTGTTCACAGTTTACAGGCACCACCGGCACCTCATACCGCTCTGACAACTCCGCACGCAAGCTTTCTGTCTCTGGTGCATATGGCTTCACCGTATTTAACAACATGACAAACGGTTTGTTGATTGCTTTTAACTCGGATACCACCCTACTCTCTGCATCGAGGTAATGGTCTCGTTCGATGTCTGTAATCGAACCATCTGTTGTTACGACGATGCCAATGGTGGAATGTTCATTGATGACTTTTTTTGTTCCAATTTCTGCCGCTTCTTCAAAGGGCATTTTGTCCTCCGACCACGGCGTTGACACCATTCTAGGCGTATCGCCGTCCAGATGACCCATTGCCCCCTCAACTAAATAGCCGACACAATCAATCATGCGTACTTTAAAGTTTACATTGTCGTTCAGCGTAATTTCTACCGCTTCACTCGGCACAAATTTTGGTTCTGTCGTCATGATGGCCTTGCCTGCTGCGCTCTGTGGCAATTCATCCTTTGCCCGTTCTCGGTTGTAATTGTTTTCGATGTTTGGCAATACGAGCAAATCCATAAAACGCTTGATAAACGTGGACTTGCCGGTTCGGACTGGCCCGACAACGCCGATATAAATATCACCGGCCGTGCGTTCTGCAATGCCCTTGTAGATATCATAGTTTTCCAAAGTAAAACCTCCTTGAATGTTAAAGTGTATGGATACAATAATGTATTCTTGTTTTTGGGAGATTATTCATGTATACTCGAATTAACTGCAATGTAAAGTAGAGTCATTTTCTTCAGTGCTGTGAAAAATTTATTTGTATTAGGAAATTTATATAATGCGAGGTGGATATGTTATGCAAAAAATAGTTTTTATGAGACATAGCGAACCTGATTACTCTTTTGTTAACGATAGAAAATATATTGGACACGGCAAGGATTTATCCCAATTAACTGAAAATGGTATTCAAATTGCTGAAAAAGCTTCTTATGACAGCAGGTTGGATAATGCTGAAATAATCATCTCATCCCCATATACTAGAGCTCTACAAACAGCTGCAATAATATCTAAAAACAGGCAGCTAAACATTAAAGTAGAATTGGATTTACACGAATGGATGCCAGATTTGACGTTTCAATATTCGACTGTGCAGGAAGCCATAAAAGCGGGCGAATTATGTACAGCATATAAAGGTATATGTCCAGCTGACAGCGATATTAAATTTGAAAGCCTTGAAAGTGTGTTTAATCGTGCTAAAAAGGCTATTTTACAGTACAGTAAATATAAAAAGATTATTGTTGTAACGCATGAAATGGTTATGAAGCGGTTTGCGTTTGAGTCGCGTATACCTTTTTGTGGAATTTCAGAGATTGACTTTGACGAATCATTTTCGTGTACTGAATTTAAAACCTATTAGAACATATAGTATAAGAATTTTCAGCCTTATCAACTGCAGCACTTCATCTGAATGATTGTGAATATTATCTACACAAAAAAATACAAAGCAATTGTCGAAAATTGCTTTGTATCTTTTTAGTTGCATCAAAAAATATTTCTTAGGGGCTTTGGTTGAAAAATTTATTGCACTAAACTCTCTCAACTCCTCTACTTATATGTCTTTCAAGGTTTGTCCTATTATAACACAAGCACCGATATAAATATCACCGGCCGTGCGTTCTGCAATGCCCTTGTA
>JAVBJY010000023.1:0-4942 GCA_031546735.1 Eubacteriales bacterium | reverse complement strand
CAGAGCAGGATAGGCAAAAAAGAGAAGCGGCAACCAAAGAATTATCAAAGATGGCGTCAGACTTTAAAACATATTTTGCAAAGAGTGAATTGGCAGATAAAGTCGTGGTCACGCAAGATGACCAGTCCATCACGTTAAACTTTAAAGACGGCATGTTGTTTGACAGCGGCAGTGCTGTTTTGCGTGCCGATGCGTTTGGTGCGCTAGATGGTGTTGCCAATGAACTCATTCGATATGCAGATAACGATTTAAAGATAGAAGGTCACACCGACAATCGACCGATCCAAACGACACAATACCCAAACAACATGTACTTGTCGTCGGCGAGGGCGATCTCGGTGTTTATATATTTTGTAGATGAAAAGAGTATGGACCCCATGAGGATATCGACCGAAGGGTTTGGGGAATATAGACCCATCGCTCCAAATGATACCCCCGAAAACAGATCAAAAAACAGACGAGTCGAGATTAAAATTATGAGTAAATTTTATTCCAACCCATCTGTGCAATGAAGAACTGTACGATCATACAGCGCCAGTCGAGGGATCATCGTACAGTTCGTAAGGAATTTTTATTCAATTAAGGAGGAGCAAAAATTGGAAAAGAATAAAATTATGATGATTGTAATCATTGCACTGTTGTTGGTGTTAATTGGAACAATCGCGGGTCTATCGATGTATGCGATGAGGATTTTGGGCAAGGAAACAGCGGCAGTACCGCAGGACGACAAAAAATCAGCCGTGCTCGATCAGGAGAAACAAGATATGGTTCCGTTGGGGGATGCACTCTACACCAATTTGGCAAAAAGTAACGACAACCAAGAGCATGTCATTCGTATCAAATTGACAATCGCCGTTGACAACACAGATAAAAAAGCAAGCCCTGCGCTTGTCACGTTGCTAGGTGAAAGAACAGTCGTCATAAAAGATGTTGTCATAGGCGTATTGCGCACAAAAACCTACGAAGAGCTTTTGACAATGAACGCCCAAGAGGTGTTAAGAGAAGAAATTTTGACCAAGCTTCAACAAGAATTTGATACAAATTTAATCGCGACAGTATACATAGACGATTTGTTTTTGCAATAAAGAGAAGATGGATTGAAAATCTAAGGCAGGTGAAAAAAAATTGGGTGACATATTATCGCAAAGTGAAATAGATGAACTACTCAACGCATTATCATCGGGAGATCATAATATCGTTAATACCCAAAGTGTGGACAGCAAGAAGGTGAGAACCTACAATTTTGCCAGACCATCTAAATTTGGTAAAGAGCAATTAAGGACACTTGAAGTAATCTTCGAAAATTATTCGAGGCTGGTTTCCTCATTTTTAACAGGATATCTTCGAACACCCACACAATTAGAGGTTGCAAATGCAGAACAATTAACTTATAATGAGTTCACTAATTCCCTTATGAATCCTGTCATACTTGGCATAGTAGATTTTTCACCATTGAAGGGTTCTATAATTCTTGATTTATCTTCTAATATAGGGTATGCTGTTATAGATAGAGTTTTGGGAGGAAAAGGTACCTCGCTTAAAAAAACGAGAGACTTTACTGAAATAGAAAAAATTCTTCTTAACCGCGTATTTGAACAAATGCTCTTTTATTTAATTGAACCATGGGAAAATGTGTGCGATATCAGTCCAACCTTGGATAAGTTAGAGACAAACTCCCAGTTTGCGCAAGTCATATCTCCAAATGAGATGATTGCCTTGGTTACACTAAGCATAAAAGTGGGTGAATTAGAAGGATTGGTCAATTTCTGTATTCCGCATCTCGTGGTCGAGCCCATCATGGGCAGACTGAATACAAAATTCTGGTTTAGGACGAATGTAGAAGAAGATGTAACGCTATATCGTCCAAAAGTCGAGCGACAACTTGAAACGGCCAAGATTCCGTTATCAGCCGTCGTCGGCAGAACAAGCATCACCGTTGATGAATTTATCAGTTTACAAAAGGGCGATATCATTACACTTGATTCATATATAAATTCTGATTTAAACATTATGATTGGGCCACTTTTGAAATTTTATGCAAAACCCGGTATTAGTAGGGGTAAAAACGCAATTCAAATCACATCACTTGTAGGAAGGGAGGAGTAAATAATATGGCAGATATGCTTTCCCAAGCTGAGATAGATGCCCTGTTAGGGGGTGGTAGCTCTAGCGATGACGATTCGTATGATACGCAGCCAGACTACTCATCAGATCCTGACTACGCATCGCCGCCAGATGCACTGACATCAGAGGAAAAGGATATCCTCGGTGAAATCGGCAATATCAGTATGGGTACGTCAGCCACCACCTTGTTTGCACTGCTCAATCAAAAAGTATGGATCACAACGCCGAAAGTAAGAGTTCTTAGCTTGCGCGAGTTGTCAAACAGCTATAGTAGGCCTTGTGTAGGGATAAAAGTTGATTATAAAGAAGGCTTGGTTGGTTCCAATGTTCTTGTTTTAAAGGAAGACGATGTAAAGGTGATTGCCAACCTGATGATGGGTGGCGATGGTGCCATTGATTCATCGCAAGAGCTTACAGAGCTTGATTTGAGTGCAATCGCAGAAGCCATGAATCAGATGGTCGGCTCTTCGTCGACGTCGTTGTCTTCTATGTTAAAGCATAAAATTGACATAGATACACCCACAGCCTTTACGGTAGACTTTAAAGAAGACGATTTTTTAAAGGTTGTAGGGTTTCAAGATGAGTATATGGTGGCAATCTCTTTCCGGATGGAAATTGGCCTGTTGATCGATAGTGAAATTATGCAGGTTGTGCCGATTGAGTTTGCAAAAAGCATGGTGGAAACGCTAAAGAACGAAATGATGCCGCAGTCAGAACCGGCACCACCTCCACCACTATCCCCACCGCCGCAACAACAACAGATGGCGCCGCCGCCGCAACAGATGGCACCACAGCAGCAGCAACAACAACAACAACCGATGTATGACTATAACAACATGGCGCCGCCTCAACAGCCCATGTATGATTATAATAATATGGCACCACCGCAACAACCAATGTATCAGCAACCGATGTACCAACAACCAGCGTATCAACAACCGATGTATCAACAACCAATGCAACAGCAATATGCGCCGCAACCACAGCCACAGCAGAACATCAACGTTCAGCCGGCACAATTTCAAAATTTTGATATGTCCTCCGTGGTGCAACAAAAAGAAAACATCGGCATCATCATGGATGTGCCCCTGGAAGTTACGGTTGAATTGGGCAGAGCACACAAGCTGATCAAAGAAATTTTAGAATTTTCGCCGGGCACCATCATCGAGCTTGATAAACTAGCCGGTGAACCCATTGATATATTGGTCAATGGTAAGTTTGTTGCAAAAGGAGAGGTTGTTGTTATTGATGAGAACTTTGGTATCAGAATAACAGATATTGTAAGCCCAGAAAATAGAATCTAGCTTATAATTCATGTATATCGGCTGTTTTAGGTTTCAGCGTACATAAATTATTTTTCATTTCTCACGCAAACCCTGTGAGAAATGAAAAATAATTTATGGTATATGACGGCAGAAAATGACGACGCATCACGGGGAAACTTTTAACCGCGATTCATGAAGCACCGCGGTATGCCGCGGCTAGGAACAGTGTGAAGCACGTTCCTATATTTGTAGAAAAATATATAACAGATAAAAAATAAAATGAATAAAATATAAGGAGTGGTAGAGATGTCTGATAAAAATATACTTTTAGTGGATGATGCTGCATTTATGCGCATGATGCTAAAGGATATTCTTACAAAAAATGGGTATACAGTTATAGGTGAGGCAGAAAATGGAGCAAAGGCGATTGAAAAGTTTGCAGAATTAAAGCCAACGCTCGTGATCATGGATATTACGATGCCAGAAATGGATGGCATACAAGCAGCAAGAGCAATCAAAACATCAGATAGCAATGCGCTGATTATCATGTGTTCTGCGATGGGACAGCAAGCAATGGTTATAGAATCCATTCAAGCTGGCGCAAGAGATTTTATTGTAAAACCATTTCAGCCAGACAGAGTATTAGAAGCGGTGAAGAAAGTAATTGGTTAATTAAAGAAGGGTCTTGAATATGAACATCGATTACATACTCATGGCACAAGGCAATGCAGATAAAATAAATCCAAATTCTAATCCGAATGACTGGTCTTCCCTGTTTGCATCACTAGGCCAGTTATTTTTCCTTGTGGTTGTCGTCGTGTTTGTATTGATTCTTACTGTGTACACAACAAAACTAATCGCACGGGTCAAATTGGCCACAAACAAAAACGGTAATCTTCAAATTATTTAGAGCCTGTCTCTCGGTTACCAGCAAACGGCATTACAGTTAATAAAGGCAGGGAATAAATATTTTGTAATTGGTATTACTAAAGATAGAATATGTTATTTGACAGAAATCGATTCCGAGTCTGTTGAGCCAGTTGACAGAGTGCCTTTGGCTTCTCATAAGGTCTTGTTTGAAAAGTATCTTCAAGATTTTATCGGTAAAAGCAAAAAGCAGAATTAGAATGAGGCGAAGACATATGTTTTTTAACAGATTAAGAATGAGAGCGGTTGTTAAATTTTGCGTTTTTTCTGTTGTGTTGATGGGTCTTTTCTTTGGCTCGGCTCTCAGCCTGATGGCATCCGATGCAAATTTGCAAGTGCCAAACGTCAACATTAACATTGGCGGGTCGGGCGGTTTGCTTTCGCCCAATCAAAATGCGGATGCAAATGCGAAAACAGATGCACAATCCGCGCCGACAGTGACGACGTTGCAAATTCTCCTTTTACTCACCGTCCTTGGCTTGGCACCATCAATTCTTATGATGATGACATGTTTTACAAGGATTCTTATTAGTTTGCACTTTTTACGTGCTGCATTGGGTACCCAACAAATGCCGCCTAATCAAATTTTGATTAGCTTGTCTTTGTTTTTAACAATGTTCTTGATG
>JAVBJY010000004.1:0-5632 GCA_031546735.1 Eubacteriales bacterium | reverse complement strand
AATCAACGTCGTCTTCATAGCTGATGCCCACGTCCACCACGGCGCGGTTGAAGCCTTTGGACATATTGGTGACAACCTTGATTTGCCCGTTTGGCACAATATGCACGTCGCCATCTGCGCTTCGAAGGGCGGTGGCACGGATGCCAATGGATTCTACTGTGCCTGTTTTTCCGTCAATGGTCACCACATCGCCCACGCCAAATTGATCTTCAAGCAAGATAAAAAGACCAGTGATGACATCTTGTACGAGGCTCTGGGCACCAAATCCAATAGCAACGCTTAAAATACTGGCGGGCACAATGAAAGAGGTGATATTGACGTGAAAAATAGACAATACTTGGCAAACGATCATAAAGTACACAAAATATTTAACGAAGCTAAAGCTGACCGTAGACATCGTGTTCATTTTGCGTTCGGACAGCACCTTGCTGCTGCGTACGGCTTTTTTGATGATGTATTTTAAAACTTTGATGGCGACAAGGCCGACGACGATGGTGATGAGAGAGAACAACACCTGAGACAAAATGTCAATATATGTCGCCGACTGTCCTAAAAAAAAATCATGGATGCGCTCTTTCATGGTAACATCTCCAAAACATACAAAATTTACGCTTAGTATAGCATATACCGCTTTCGTTTTCAAAGTATATTGGGCAAAAGATTCAACCCTAACGTTTGGGGTTAAGCCTATCGTCTCATACCTTGGTGCTAAGGCTGTGCAACAAACGAATGAAACAGCTGAACGTGTTGGGGGTTTGTGTCAAGCAAACACTCTGGATGCCATTGGACACCGACAAAAAACTTGTGGGTTTTGTGCTCGAGCGCCGCAATGGTTTCGTCGTAGGCGTAGGCGGCGGCGTGCATATTTTGACCAGCATCCACTACCGCCTGGTGATGGAACGAATTGACCGACATGGTTTCTAGCCCATATATGTCCATCAGCGTCGTGTCGCGTCTGATGTAGACAGAATGAAATGTGGTGTCACGCGCCAACTCGCCTTGCACATGATTGTTTTTTTCGATGTGTTGGATCAATGCGCCGCCACAACCAACCGCCATGATTTGCATGCCACGGCAAATGCCAAGGGTTTTGATGTTGTGAGAAAGGGTATAGCGGCATATGGCGAGCTCGAACGTGTCCCGTTCAGGATACACCGAGCCGGTAAGGGGGTGCATGCATGGTTCGTGTAAAAAATCAAAATGAATGTCGCCGCCACCGGATAAGATGACACCATCTAACGGCGCAAGCAACGCCGCGATCTCGCTTTCAGCCACAGGTGGCAAAAGAACAGGAACACCACCGGCTTTCACAACCGCGTCGCAATACAGCCGATTTAACTTAAAAAAATGATTTTCGATTGACGTTGTAATTCCAATTAATTTGACCATCGGATCCCTCGTGGATAGAATGCACTTACCAACAGTATACGATTTTGCCTTTTGATATATACTGTTTTAAGGCGAAAAATTAGATATATATTCGGCACTAAACATTGCAACTGTCATTCCTTGGTGCCGAATATTTTCCACTGTTCATAGGAGGGCAGTAATGATTTTGTATGTTAAATCATTACTGCCGCCTATATAGCGAGCGGGATAAAAATATTTTTGACAGAGTGAAGGGATACACGGTATAATAAGGAACAGATTTGTGCGGGTGTGGAACAAAATCGCTTTTCTGAGTAGGAGGGAATACAATGTACTCATATTCTTTTAATTATATGGATCCGGATGTGTTGAAGGAGGTAGCCAATATTGGTACAGGCAACGCCGCCACGTCTTTGTCAAAGATGATTGGTGCGACGATACGCATGACGGTTCCAGAGGTAAACATGCAAGACTTTAACCAATTGGCATACGCCATCAACGGCCCCGAAAATATTGTCATCGCGGTTTTGGTTTATATCACGGGCGACATTTCAGGCATGGTGATGTATGTAATGGAAGAAGAGTCTGCCTGTACCCTTGTAGATTTGATGATGCACAAAAAGGTTGCCGACTTACAGAGCTTTGACGAAATGGATGTTTCGTTGATTACAGAAGTGGGCAATATATTGTGTAGTTCTTATCTGTCTGCTCTGTCAACGCTGCTCAATTTAAAAATAAGACCATCTGTTCCGTCTCCGTCCATTGACATGGCCGCCGCCGTTTTAAGCGTACCTGCTATCGAATTTGGTAAAATCGGCGATAAGGTTTTGTTTATCAAATCAAATTTCGGCGCAGAACAAAAGGTGCCGGGGTATTTTATATTGGTGCCCGAAGTTATAGAATAAACGAAGCCAACCAAACCGTATCAAACATTACAAGTGACTGGAGCCTCAGTTGCTTGTAATTTTTAAATTATACAGAATTAATCTTTTCTATATACTATACTGCTTAAGACCAAGGAGGAAACAATGAATACAGTAGGATTAAACGAATTAAGAGAAAAATATTTGCGTTTTTTTGAATCGAAGCAACATTTGAGAATGTCGAGCTTTCCGTTGGTGCCACAAAATGACAAAAGCTTATTGCTCATCAATTCGGGCATGGCACCGTTAAAGCCTTACTTTACCGGTCAAAAAATACCACCGAGCAAGCGCGTGACGACGTGCCAAAAGTGCATCCGTACCGGCGACATCGAAAACGTAGGCAAGACAAGCCGCCATGGTACCTTTTTTGAAATGCTTGGCAATTTTTCATTTGGTGATTACTTTAAAGAAGAGATTATCCCATGGGCGTGGGAATTTATGACAAAAGAAATGGCCATAGACGAATCGCTGTTGTTCGTGTCCGTTTATGAAGAGGATGACGAAGCCTATGACATTTGGCACAAAAAAATCGGATTGCCCGAACACAAAATTTTCAGAATGGGCAAGGATGATAACTTTTGGGAAGTGGGCTTAGGCCCATGTGGCCCGTGTTCAGAGATTTATTATGATAGAGGCGAGAAATTTGGTTGCGGAAGCCCTGATTGTGCAGTGGGCTGTGACTGTGACCGATTTATGGAGATTTGGAACCTTGTGTTTACGCAGTTTAGCAAGGAAGAAGACGGCTCTTATCAAAATCTGGCGCAAAAAAATATCGACACGGGTATGGGTCTTGAGCGGATCGCCACCGTTTTGCAAGGGGTAGAATCGATTTTTGACGTGGATACAATCAAATCCATTCGTGACGAGGTTTGTAAAGTTGCCCACGTCACGTACAACGAAGACCAAGCAAAAGATGTTTCGATACGGGTCATTACAGACCATATTCGGGCGATTACATTTATGACGGCAGATGGTGTGCTTCCTTCAAACGAGGGGCGTGGCTACGTGCTCAGACGCCTTTTGCGCCGTGCGGCCAGACATGGCAAGTTGTTGGGTATTGACCAAAAGTTTTTGTCTAGCCTAAGCCAGACGGTCATTTCGATTTCAAAAGACGCCTATCCAGAGCTTGAAGACAAAAAAGATTATATCGACAAAGTGCTTTCGGTGGAAGAGGATCGATTCTACGAGATACTTTCACAAGGGTTGCAGATGTTAAAAGATCACATCGAGACCATTCGTGGCGAAATTCATAACAAATTATTGGTGGGCAAACTTGTATTTCGTTTGTATGACACGTATGGATTTCCACTTGACTTGACAAAAGAAATTTTGGCAGACGAAGGCATCACCCTCGATGAGAGTGTGTTCTTTGAAGAGATGGAAAAACAAAAAGAGCGGGCAAGAACGGCGAGAGAAGAGACAACCTACATGGGTGCCGACGAAACGGTGTATGACCATATCGACAAAGGGCTTACAACTGAATTTACAGGCTATACCCATGATGTAGAAGAAAATGTACGCGTCTTACAATTGGTTGTAAACAATGAAATAAAAGAAAAGGCAACGAAAGGCGACAGCGTTTCCGTGTTCGTAGAACGGACACCTTTTTACGCCGAAAGCGGCGGACAGAAGGGCGACATGGGCACCATCACAAACGACAGCGTCACCATTAAAATTGTCGATTGTATCAAGGTGTTGGGGGATAAATTTGCCCATATTGGCGAAGTGTGTGAAGGCGAATTAAACGTGGGTGACAACGTAACGTTGTCGATTGACGTGAAAAACAGACTGGCAATCGCAAGAAACCATACGACCACCCACTTGCTTCAAAAAGCCCTTCGCGAAACATTGGGCACGCATGTAGAGCAGGCCGGTTCGTCTGTATCAAGCGAACGATTGCGGTTTGACTTTACGCATTTTGAGCCGATTAGCCCAGATGATTTGTCAAAAATTGAACGAATCGTGAACGAAAAAATATTAGAAGCCATTGACGTGTCGGTGGAGCAAATGTCCATCGCTGATGCGAAAAAAATTGGCGCTATGGCATTGTTCGGCGAAAAATATGGCAACACCGTGCGTGTTGTCACGATCCCAGACTTCAGCACAGAGCTATGTGGTGGTACACATTTGAAAAACACGGCGCAAGCCGGTAGTTTTAAATTGCTGACTGAATCGGGCGTTGCCTCTGGTGTGCGCAGAATTGAGGCTGTGACCGGCACAGGCGTCCTCGATTTTTATGAAAAGCAACGAAAATTGGTGACGGATACGTGCCAATTGCTACGGGTTACCCCTGAGAACATGGTGAAGAAACTCGAATTCATCATCAACGAATCAAAGTCACTTGATAGAGAGCTAGAAAAGCTAAGAAATCAAGTATCGTTTGGTGCCATCGATGATATCTTGCATCAAAAGCAGACGGTTGGCGGTTTGGATATCATCTTACACAAGTTGGATGACCTTGACATGAACGGTTTGCGCACGATGGGCGATAAGCTGAAAGAAAAAATTGGCTCTGGCGTTATTCTCTTGGGTAGCGCAAAGGATGACAAGGTGAACTTTGTTGCGATGGCTACCGATGATGCAGTGAAAAAGGGCGTCCATGCAGGGCAAATGATTAAGAATGCGGCGGCGGCAGCCGGTGGCTCAGGCGGCGGCAGACCAAACATGGCGCAAGCCGGTGCAAAGGACGTAACAAAAATTGAGGAAGCGCTAAACGCCGGGCTTGCGACGCTAAAAGAACAGCTCGGAGCCAAATAGCATGAGCGGATGGGTATATGTCGGCATCGGTGGTCTGGCCGCGGCGAAGTTTGTAGCCTAGGACGACGACACAGCTTTTTTGTGCAAAATCTCATTCAACTGTGAGATGGTGACGCACTGCACACCTTTTTCAGCCAGGGCAGGGGCTGTGTTCTTGAGCGCCTGCACGGTGGCTGTGCCACCCTCGATGCCAACGTGACCGATGGCGATACAAGACCCATTCTTCACAGCATAGTCTGCCGCTTTCAAGATGTTTTTTTCAATCGTGTGCACATCTTTTGTGCCGTCTAAAAAAACATTTCGCTCTAAGAAGGAAATGGGTGCTTCTGCCGCTAGTTTGCGGGCAGTTGGCTTGGTAGAGGTTTTGCTGTCGACGAACAGAATTTGCTTCGTGGCAACAAAATTAAATATGTGCGTTAAGATGCGTTCGTTTTCCATCGCTTTCGACCCCATATGGTTATTCATGCCGACACAATATTGGAGCTGTGCAAAAGAATCAGACAAGTTTGTGTCGATTTGGGCGTCCGACAGATCGGTTGTGAGTGCGTTTGGCCCTAACCACGATTTTTTGCCGTTTAACGGTT
>JAVBJY010000214.1:0-42496 GCA_031546735.1 Eubacteriales bacterium | reverse complement strand
CGGCAGTCTTTTTTTCGTAATCCCAGACATGGGTAATAACTCGGTGGCGAAAGTCTCCCACTATCCTCTTAATCTTATATGGGATATAGTTAGAAAGGAAAGTCAATTAGATATAAAAAATATGTTGACAGTTTAGAAAATATGTAATAAAATCCAAAACTGTATGATTCCAAAAATTACCCAGAAAAATACTATAAAGGAAATAAATCTTAATGAATATTGAGAGTGTATATGCGTTTATAGCCGGAAGTGCTCTTATACTATTTCCAAACCAGATGAGAGTATTCAGAATAGATCAAACAGGCCCGAGTTCTAATGGATTTTCTAAATTAGCGCAACAAATAATAGGCGTTTTTTTTATATTGGTTGGGATTCTGCTATTATTTCTTTAGGCATCATAGATGTAGACTTTTGCTATTATGGTAAAGAAAGTCAAAGTCAAAATGATCATATAGTGGGAGGGTGAACTTCTTTGAGGGTAATAAAATTGTTAGGCATGATTATATCGGGCATGATTATATTGGGGGTTGTTATATTCTGGGTCCTTATATTTGCTGTTTTTAATAACGTTATTATGAAAGATACAAATACTGTTATTGAAACGATCCCATCGCCAAATGGCAAATATAATGCCTACATTTTTATAAAGGATATGGGGGCAACGACAGGGGGAGTTGTCAATTATCTATAAAAAAGAGCGGTAGCCAATTAGGCAACGGCAGTGGAAATGTTTTTGTTTCGGACAACGATATCAAGGCAAAGTGGGATGGCAATAAAAAATTAGTGGTATATTCACAAATGGATGGGAACACCTTTAAGCAAAAAGATTGCATCTATGATATCGTTATAGAATATGAAGGGTTAAAGTGACGACCTTTAAATATATAAAAAGACTGAACAGCAAAGCACTACTGTTCAGTCTTTTCGTATTTTATCAGATCGCCAACTTCACAATCCAAAACCTCATAGAATTTTACCAGATGTTCAATTGGTATGCGGGTAATTTCATTTCTGCAATATTTAAAAACAGTTTGATAGTTTAGATTTGTCATCGTGTGTAATTTGTACTTCGCTATATTGTGCTAATTTAAGAGCTCATCCAATTTAAAAATTATTTTTCCAAACCTTAACGCCCCCTCTATGTAAAAACAATAAGCATTGACATCATCATTGAGTTAGCCAATGAAAGAGAAACAATTGCAACAGAGCATGTTTACAGAATTGCTTGTGCAATTAGTTAGAAATGGAAGAGTTGAGGTATCACCTATAGCCAGGCGTTGTTACAAGAAACCAAGACAAGACCAAACCTGTCGGTTATCTATGAGCATAACCACTATGGAAAGTGGGTCAAACTTATGCATATGAGATAAAAATTATGACGAAGAAAATGGGTGATTCTCGTCTTTATAGAAGCGTACAAAAAGATAATTTTTATGTTTTGACTATTTAAAAAAAGGGATACTTTAAGGAGTGAGATAGTATGAATACTGAACAGCTTAGAGAATGGATAATAAAATATGATATAAAACAACGAGCGACAAAATATTTTTGGAAATATATAAAAAACTATTCAAGAGATGAACCCGACGATTACAACAAAGTGTTTAAAAATATATCTCTAGAAGAGGTAAGTGTCGAACTTAGGAAGATATCACTTTGTATCACATATTATGACAATGATTTTGATACTGTTGAATGCTTGAATGAAATATTGTATGATCACGAACGTCTTGCACGGTATTATTGTGAATTCTCTTTGGATGGGGTTGAAATTGACGACAGTTTAATTTTCGACTAAACCCATGACGACAAAAAGTATAAAACGACCAACTCCCGTCCGCTTGTGGCGGGGTTATTCATCCACACTATAGAAATAAAAAAACAGTAGCCAATTATTCCACTCTATGGCTACTGTTTTTAAATTGTGGTCTTTAATGCGTCAAATACTCTTTGTTATACTGCCAAGAGGGCCTATTTCTTGGACATCTCTTTAAGGCTGATATCTGGGTGATGGTACCGTCCTCTCGATTGTGTCTTATTCTTATACTCAATGCTACGGGTCGGGCACCACTGGATACACGCCATGCACTGCTCACATTTGTGTAGGAACACCGGCTTTTTGTTTTTCATGGCGATATTGCCCACAGGGCAAACATTTTGGCACGCTTTGCACCCTGTGCACGAATCTGAAACACGGAAGCCTTTATCCTTGCTTGGAAATGATTTTAAAAATAGCGTACGCAAAAGCTCAAAGGCAATGTTGCCACGTAGAAACGGTTCGATTTTCTTTTTAACAATGTCTTGTATGAACGGCTGCATGATTTTGTCTGATTGAATCGCCCTTTGTGCCGCGTCATTTGCCATGCCGTAGAGCACTACGTAATTTGAGAACATCGACACAGACTTGCCATAATGCAGAACAAGCCCTTTTATATTTAACGCTTTGTCAACGTTTGCAAATGCGTTTCCGGCCGCATTGCCGCACGTTACAATCGAAAAATAATATGCCTTCTCGTTGCCCGATAAATCTAACTCGGCTAAAAAACGTTCCACACGCATAGGTGCACCCATGCAGTAGCTAGGGAAGATAAACCCAATCCGGTTATAACCACCTGAAAGGGTATACGGTTTGCCCATGGAGACAAGTTCGCAATTTTCGAGGGAGTTGCTGATATTTTTGGCCGCTTTTAGGCTATTGCCGGTGCCTGAAAAATAAAACAAAATATTTTTTTCCATGTTGGTGTACTCCTTTCTTATTTTCACATTCCTTTGTCAGGATAAATATCATTTTGCAAGATTCCTTTTGCCTTTAAATCTTTAATGCTGAGATAAGCGTCACCATCTTTAAATAAAATGTGAATGCCGTTTGCATCAAAAGCTTGTGTTGGCAATGGTTTTTGTGGGATGAGGCCCAATTGGTACACTTCATCTGTTAAGACCGAGCGCAATTGCGCCTTTTGGGGCATATTGTCGTCAACCTCTGGTATAAACGAAAATGAAACCTTATAATCATCTCGCAACGTATCTTCAGAAATATATTCTAACTTAAATTTATATAAGTCTTTATCCTTTCCCTTTACTTGCATCAAGTTTGATATGTCATGACTTTCTGAAACTTTTTTACCGATCAAATCATTTAGATCTAAAACATTTCCAGAACCATCCAAAATTTGTGACAAGCTATCAATTGTCATCATAACATGGTTGTTGATCAGCATTTTGCACTCATTCTCTGATATTTTTCTCGAAATAAAATTTTCGATCTCAGCGTGTACTTCTTCTGGCTGAGGTAAATTTAACGAGGCACCCGCTTGGGTTAAATATTGCTCTATAAAATAATTATAATTTTTGTTAAAGCAATACATATACACGTCGTGTAATGCTTTGTCCTCTGGACTTGGAATGTCAAGCGGTTTACTCGTCGTGCTGTCATCTGTATAATATTCAAGAACTTGAGGATTAATATGATGCAAAAAATAATCAATGGCATTATAAATGTCTAGTTTAGAGGTGCAAGGCTTGTGATCCAAACCAATCCATGTAATGTCTTTGTTGACATTGTATTTTTCTTTCGGTACAACTTTCACACCAACAGAGTCATACCGTGTGCCACCCGACTCTTGCGTGGGGTAAAAGTACAAATCAAAGTAGTCTTCTAAGTAGTAGCCTTTCAGCTGTCGCCAATTATTATCGGCGGGAATGGAATAAACTGTGTAGGCGGTATCGTTGTAATTGACCGCTGCTTTACAGGTATTTAAGCTTTGCACTAACTTTTTGTCATGTATATAACTGTACGGATCCTTTGTAGCCACTTCGTCTGATTCACGTTCGCCAGTGGCAATCAGATATTTTTCTATATAGGTATAGAAGGGAGTCGATTGTACTCTATTCCATTCGTCGTACTGGGCGCCATACATCTGCTGCATTTGTTTTCTTGCATAATCGCTGATATCGCTTTGAATATTAAACAATTCATCAATTGTGGTCGAATGTTTAAGGCCCAGTATGTCTGACCATTCAACAGTTTTATCAAAATTATATTTTCCGATATATTCTTTTTCGTAATTGATATTTCGACTATCAATATCATTATACTGAAAATAAACGCTTACGATATTTTCTGATGGATAACCTTTTAATTGGCGCCAATCTTTCCGTGCGCCTGTCCCCGGAATGGCAGAAACCGTATATGTTTTTCCGTCTTCTTCTATTTGCACACTGTTGGCATTTTTGGGTGTCTTTCCCGTGTTTATGATAACTGATTTTGTGTCTTTGTCCCACGAGACCGCAATGCCAAAACTTTCTGCGATAAACCGCACGGGCACGTACGTTCTGCCGTTGATGATCGTGGGCGGCGCATCGATTGTTACGTAGGTCGGGTCAATGCCTGCCCCGTGCCCAACCTGTACGTCTGGATTGTCGATGTATAAATTATAGCCAACCCCACTGTTGTTAAAATAAAACACACTGCGCTCTTCTGGTAGCCACATCGTCTGTATATCCAATGCTTCGGCGATCGGTCTCAGTGGGACAAGTACGCGACCATTCTGCATAATGGGTGGCGCGTCGAATTGCATCGGTGTTCCATCAAACACCAATTGAATTTGGGTATCTGCCTCAATCGAAAAAACAAACACGCTTGCACTCATCAGGGTTGCCAATAGAAAAACAAAAATCCTTCTTAACACGGCATAGCCTCCTCTTTATTATTTTCTGATTCTTATTTTATTCTACTTCTCTTTTAACCTGTTGTAAAGCCATTTTTGCCCATTATTAGAACAGATTGGCTTAATATATGCCATTTTTTGTGTAGCCATTCTGTAATTCTTGGGTTATACTGTTTGTGGTGCGCTTTTGCGCCTGTTTAATAGGGATTGGAAAGGACATATCGTGAGACGACAACAAGGTTCATGGTATAAGGTAAAGGCATGAATAAAAATAAATTAAAAGCGGCTTTGTTGGTGATTGTCTTATTGAGTATCGGTATATTGGGTGTGTATATGTACCAAAAGGCAGATAAAGAATACGTCGTGAAAATAAACGACAAGGCGATTGGCATGCCCGAATACAGTGTTTATCTGTATGAACAGATTAAAAACTTTGAAGACACTGGTGGGGCTGATATATGGGATACGACCTTCGACGGGGTTAGCGCCGAAAATGTAGCCAAGCAAAACGCATTAAATGCACTGGTCTTCATCAAGACCTCTGTATCCCAATCTGAGAGAATCGGCCTGACATTTTTGGCCGACGATCTTTCCTATGTAAAGGGAGAGAGCGACCGATTTTATCGCGAGCTAGACGATGCCGGATTGACCGACAAAATGAACATCTCATACGACAGAGTGGGCACCATCATCGCAGAAATTAAAATGCAATCCAAATTGTACGAGACCATTACAAAAGGCTATGAGCCGAGTGATATCGACTTTGACGCATACGTGACGACTTATTATAACGACCACATCAAAGAGTTGTCGGAGGTAAAGATTTTGTACGTCTATGTACCACGTACCAAACAGGCCGGAAAACAGTCGGCAGAGCAAACAATTCAGCAAGCGTATAATAAAATCACGGGGGGTGCGGTCTTCGCAGACGTGGTAAAGGAATACTCGCAGTCGAGTACACAAACTGTTGTCTCACTCAAAGACATGTCATTTTCTGCCGACATAACAGGCGAACTGTATAAGATGGCCAAGGGGGATAACAGTGGTATTCTTGAAGGGGATGGCGGCTATTATATCTTTCATATCGTCGATGTGTCTGTGACTAATATGGAAGCCCTAAAGGAAAAGCTGAAGCCAAAATATATCCAAACGAAAAAGGATGAAATATATAAAGAGCAAAGCGACAAATGGATTGAAAAGGCAAAGATTGAAAAGAATCAAGACGTGTGGGATCGTATACACATCGCTGACTTTAAAGAAGGCGGTTCAAAAGCAGAGGGCAAAGATTCGTAAAGCCGTCTTTGCCCTCCATTGATAAATTTAGGTAGGTACCGATCAATTATTTTTTTCGTTGTATCCGGTGCACTTGTGGCTGTACGGTTATCTCTGTGACGACGGTCTCTGGTCGACTGGTCAAAACGAAGGAAACCGCATCGGCAATACAGGCGGGTGTTATAAAACTCTCAGGAGCCTCCGCCGTCGTGAAGCTGGCGTTGTCATAAAAAGGGGTGTCTGTCATGTCGGCATGGAGGGTCACCACCTTGACGCCGTATTTTCTCGTTTCATCAAACAGCCCCAAAGAAAAATGTGACAGCCCCGCTTTTGTAGCAGAATAAGCAAGCCCAATCGGGCTTGCTTTTTTTGCGGTGACAGACGAGATATTGATGATGACGCCGTTGTTTTGCTTTAACGTGCGCAGCAAAAGATGGGTCAAGATCAGGGGTGCTTCTAAATTGGTGGCTACCATCTCGTGTATCTTATGGATATTTAACTCTTCATGGGGGGCAAAGTAGCCGACGCCTGCGTTGTTGACGAGTAGGCAGAGGTGTTTGTCCTCTTGCTGTAGCTGTTTGATTTTTGCGGCAAGGGTGGTGGTGTCTGTGATGTCGCATGCCACTTGGTGAAACTGGTCGTGCGTAAACTCTGTTTTTGAAAAATCTCGCGCAAACCCATACACCACATAGCCAAGTTCTAGCAGTAGCGTCTTGGCGATCGCAAGTCCAATGCCTGTAGAGGCTCCGGTGACAATGGCAGACTTCATGTTCGTCTCGTCCTTTCTTTTAACCACTACAACAATTTCTCGAGTTTCTGCCGCACAAACGCAATCATTTCCTCCGAAATATTTTCTGCGTATGAAAAATGTCCGTCTGTTAGCACAAACGGATACGCAAAGAGTTTGGTACACGGCCGCAACGCCCGCATCGTCTTAAAATATGGCCTCGACACGCGAAATGCACCGGTACTAATGGAAAGCCGCGGGCTTTTTGGCAATTGATCTGAAACGTACGAGGCGAACGCGCCATAGATGTCTTGCCAACCGTCTACATACAAGATGGGGTCGATACAGAGCCGCACCCGAAACCCATCTGCCAACGCGCGGTTCGCCGCCGCCACTCGTTTTGCCAGTGACGGCACGCCATGCTCAAATGCCGCGGCAATCGGCTCTGGCGACACCGTAAAGGCGAGTATGATATTGTCTGCGGGTGCCCCTAGTGCTTGCTTGATCTGTGCATAGTTTGCACTTTTCGTCCGCACCTCGATTGTGATGTTTGGATGCCTACGGGCAAACGACGCCCATAGGCTTGTGTAGCCAGTAATCGATTCAAGCGCCAATAGGTCTGTGTCGTAGGACACGCACAAATAGGCGTGCAAGCCGTCTAGCATTGTCTCTGCCTCTTGTATAATATCCTCTGAATTGACAAAAATAACCACATTAGCCGACGGGTACATGCCCTGCAAGTAGCAATACTCACAATTGTACAAGCAGTTCATGATCGACGTCACATAATAAAAATGCTCAAACCCAAAATCATCGCACATCGGGGAACCCTTGTGGACAAACCCATTGGGCTTCACGGCCAAAATAAGAGACGGGCTGTTTTTCTGCGCGACAAAGTTTTGATTTTTTTTGCAAAACATGTCTTTGTAGTGGTCGATAGGGAGGACAGTGGCGTCTGCAAACCGCCCGAGGATATCCTTTGTAAGGGGATATCCTCGGGCCTCTGTCTCGACATAAATATGTGAAAAAAATTTATTATATACGGCGTTAGGCATGTTTCTCTTCCGCCAAGGTGAGAACCATTTCGGCGCACTTGATGCCGTCTACTGCCGCCGACATAATGCCGCCTGCATAGCCGCATCCTTCGCCGCATGGCATCAACCCTCGTATATTTGAAAAGAAGAAGGCATCGCGTGGCATCCGAACTGGCGACGACGTACGGGTTTCAACACCTGTGAGCACCGCGTCTTCTGTTGCGAATCCACGTAATTTTTTATCCATCTCGACGATTGTTTGTTGTAGAGAGGTGTGAACAAAGTCCGGTAACACCTCTCGTAAATCACATGGCGTAACGCCTGGTGTGTAGGACGGGATCACATCGCCAAGCTGTGTGGTCGCACGGTCGGCCAAGAAATCGCCCACCAATTGCACAGGCGCGTGATAATTGGCACCACCGATGGTGAAAGCGGCTTTCTCGATATTGCGTTGGAACGCGATACCCGCAAGCGGTGATTCATCGGCAAAATCGGAAGGATTGACCGACACGATGAGGGCGCTATTCGCATTTTGTGCCGCACGGGCGTGATGGCTCATGCCGTTGACCACAAGCCCGCCCTCTTCGGAGGAGGCGGGGATGACAAACCCACCAGGGCACATGCAAAACGTGAATCCGCTTCGACCATTTGGCAACCGTATCGCCATTTTATACTCGGCAGGTGGAAGCATATTGCTAAACCGACCATATTGTAACGTATCAAGCCATGCCTGTGGATGTTCGATTCGAACGCCTACGGCGAACGACTTTTGTTCCATCCGCACGTTACGCCCGTCAAGCATGGCGAGGGTGTCTCTGGCGCTATGCCCGATGGCAAGGATGACCGTATCCGATAAAATTTCTGTTGTGTTCTGGTTTGCATCCGTCACAACGACACCTTTTACGGCACCGTCTTCGATGATCAAATCGGTAAGCCGATTTGAAAAACGAATGTCACCCCCAAGGGAAATGATGTGCTCTCGAATGGATTTCACCATGTCTACTAAGCGGTCGGTGCCGATATGGGGCTTGTTGCTGTATAAAATATCTTCTGGCGCGCCAGCTTCTACGAATTGTTCGAGCACAAACTGACAGCGCTTGTCGTGGATGCCTGTCGTCAACTTGCCATCTGAAAATGTTCCGGCACCCCCTTCGCCAAATTGCACGTTGGACTCGGTGTTAAGGCTGGCGGTGCGAAAAAAGTGATCGACGTCTTTTTTACGGCTGTCTACGTCTTGACCCCGTTCGAGGACGATGGGGCATAGACCTGCTTTTGCAAGAATGAGTGCCGCCATCATGCCTGCCGGGCCAAACCCGACCACAATGGGCGGGCGACTTGCTTCTTGCTGTTTTACTTTTTTCACTTTATACGAAAACGGTTCGATCGTTTCGACAGAGCGGCTCTTGAAATATTTGCCCAAAACCGTCATATCAACCGAATAAATATAATAAATATCTCGCTTGTCTCTGGCGTCAATTGATTTTTTAGAAATTTTAATTGACGTGATGTTTGCGGCATCTACCTTTAACAGCTTGGCCGCCTTTTGCTTCAAAACATCGATGTCTACTTGCTCTGTTACTTTAAATTTTAAGTTGTGCATACGAATCATATTGGTTTTACCCCTCTCTATTGCGGTTTTGATGCGTGGTATCCGGCGACAAAGCCGGAGGACCAAGCCCATTGAAGATTGAAACCGCCACAATCTCCATATACATCTAGTAGCTCGCCTGCGGCAAAAAGCCCCTTCACGCGCTTGGACTCTAGCGTGTGGCAGTCAAATTCAGACATGTACACGCCCCCCGCCGTCACCTGCGCGCTATTAAAATCGTTTGTGCCCAGTACGTCTAACGTAAAGCACTTGATGGTGCGGCTAAACAAAGCCAACTGTTGATCCGTTAGCGCTCCCACCGGAAGGGACAGCTTTTCAATGCCAGACTTTTTGGCGACGGCATTGCCAATTCGCTTATTCAAAAAGCCAGTAAAAAAATGCTCCATCGTGACATGACGCAGTGTTTCGGCACGACGACGAAGCAGTGTGTATAAGTCGGCCTCTTCCATCTCTGGCATAAAATCAAGGCACACTTGTAAATTCTTTCTGTTTGGTAATAAATTGGTCAGTTGAAAAACCGGTGGACCGGACAAACCATAATCGACAAACAGCACTTCCCCGTATTCGGTGTGAAGCGGTTGACCGCCTTCTTTCAACGTCACATCGCAAAAGCATTTAATGCCCTTCAACGACTTGACGTCGCTTGTTTTCATCTGCACCAACGCCGGATGCAAGGGCGTGATATGGTGGCCCAACGCCTGCATCAGCAAAAAGCCTGTCCCGTTTGAGCCGAGGGTTTTTGAGGCACATCCCCCTGCCGCCACGATCACACGGTCGCCCCGAAGTTCATCGCCTTCCGAAGAGACAAGCCTAAACATTTTATCTTTTATGAGTTGCTTTACCTCAAACCCTGTCACAATAGAAACAGACAGCCTGTCCATCTCATTTCGAAGCACATCGAGCATGGCGGAGGCTTGGTCGCTAAACGGATATACCTTTCCGTTTTTTCCGATCTTGTGTACGATGCCCAGTTGTTCAAAAAAGGCAATCGTATCCGCAACAGAAAAAGAACCCAGTACCGTTTGGACAAATGACGACAGCGCTTTGGGTTCGAGCCATGCGTAATGATCAACGGTTGCCTGCATATTGGTAAAATTACAGCGACCGTTGCCGGTCGCCAAAAGTTTCTTTCCGATTCTGTCCTTGCGCTCTAGGATGGTGACATTGGCGTCAGGGTTTTGTCGCTTGGCGGCAATGGCCGCCATCATGCCTGATGCCCCACCGCCTATAATGATCAAATCCAATACAATCCACTCCTACGATTTTGGTTCATTCTTTGGTTCGTCCGTGCCGAGTATAATGATGATTTCATACTCGGTGGTTGCTTCTGCGTCCACGATGACCGTTGCGTCTTTAAAAAACGGCAGCAAGTCTTGTCCTTGTCCGTCACGGCGCACAAAAATACGCGTGTTTGTCGTTTTTTCTTCTCTCGAATCGCCGACATCTGACACTGTAAACCCGGCGTCTTCAAGCATCTGACGCTTATCCCCCGCCAAGCCACTCTGGTAGCCGCCGTTTAAGATGACGATGCCTTTGCCCATACTTGATTCAAGGGGGGCGTTCGGGTCCTTCACAAACACGTCATACACCAGTGCCGCCGTTTCTGCTTCGTCATGCAGATAGTAAGAGGCGCCGTGTATATTTTTAGGCGTACCGGGCAGTGTATAGGCGGTGATGTTATCAGGCGAAAACCCTTCAAGAAACCGTATGTATTGAACGGCATCTGTTGGGCCAATGTTTGTGTCTACATATTTCGCCAACGCGCTTACATACGACATCGCATTTTTCGTCACGGTGTCGGCGCTTAACGCTTTTGCAAAAAATGCTTTCATAAACATTTGCTGTACCTTGATTCGGTCAAGATCGGCAAGGGGGTAGCTCTTCGTCTGCCCGGAAGGGTCTTTCCGATACCGCACCAGCCCTTCGGCCTGTTCGCCGTTTAACGTTTGTGGGCCGGCCTTTAGGTTAATGTACAAGTGTTGATCGGGGTCTTCATAATGCATGTCTTGGGGCACGTCGATGTCGATGCCGCCGATGGAATTGATGATGTATTGAAACGCATCAAAATCCACTTTTATGTAGTAATCCAGGTGTATGGAAAGAAGGTCCTCTACCTGCTTCACGGCAAACTCTGTGTTGTATTTCTTGCCGACACGGCTGTGAACCTCATTGATTTTCATGCCTGTTGGTGGATGAATGCCGTCTTGTTTTAACAAAGCAAGCCTGTCCTTTGGCAACTCCACATACGTATCCCGTGGAATCGAAATCAAGTCAAGCTTCTTTGTTTCTGAATTAAACGTGCCCACCATAATAAAGTCTGTTCGTGTTTTGTCTTCGTCGAGCCCAAACACGACAACGTTTGTCCGTTTGGGCACAGAGGGCAAAATGTTAGACAAGAAGCCTTGTGTAGACTGCGCGGGGGCAACGCCCTTTGCGTAATACAAATACGCCACGCCGATTGCCACAAAAGCCCCAAATACAAATAGCATAGAGAAAAAAACAGTAAAGAAAACCTTTACAAGACTTATTCGTTTCACGGTAGCATCTCTTCTTCGCATCTTCTTCAAACTCCTACCTTCACACTGCCTTAATCTGAACCTTTTTTATGCGGTATATATAAAAAACAGAGCGGACAATCCAATCTAAAATCATGGAGACATAAATGCCGACGATGCCCATGTTTAAAAATATACCAAAGAACCATGAGCCGACCATGCGGCAAAACACCATGCTAACCATCGAAACCACCATTGTAAACGGTGCATCAAAGCAGGCGCGAAGTGCATTGGGTAGCACAAACGACGTGGCCCAAAACAAAGGGGTAAACACAATCAATAGCCAAAGCATCTTCCGACAGAAAAAAATAATTTCAGGGTCAGTTGTAAAGAGCGAAATCAGCTGTGGCATAAACAGAATAAACAAAATCGACAGCACCGTTTCGGCCAAAGAAGACGCGACGACTTGTGACACCATGAGTTTTTTCGTCTTTTTCAGGTCGCCAGTGCCGAAGGCGTAACCCACTTGTGACACGGCGGTCACTTGGTAGGTGCGCCCCGGGAGCTGCTGCATCGTCGAAAGCGTGTTGCAAATGGAGTACGCGGCGAGAGACGGCGTGCCCATTCCGGCCATAAACACCTGCACCAAAATTTTACCACCATTAAACACAACTGAGTCCATGGCGCAGGGCACCGAAATTTTTAAAACGGTTTGAATGGCGTCCTTCTGAATGAAAAGCGGGATGGATTTAATTTTAATCGTCCGTGGAAAGAAAAAAACAAAGACGAAAACCGTCAATGCGGATAATATACGAGAGACCAAAAGCCCAAGCCCAACGCCAGTGACGCCCATATGAAACAAGTGGATGCAGATGATGGCGATTAAAATGTAGCTTGCATTGGAGATTACAGCGCCGATAAGCGGAATGAAATTATCGCCTGTTCCGCGCCGGATGCCCGACATAACCGAGAATAGCGCCAAAAACGGCAAAGACAGCGATGTATAGAATATGTATACTTCTGCGGCGTCAAGCACATCATGGTCGGCACTGCCAAACAAAGCGTGTAACAACAGCCGCCTAAAGACAACAAGCAGAATAGACAAAAGCACAGATACATAGATGCAGAGCGAAATAGAGGCAGAGGCGGCCTCAGATGCCTCTGCGGGCTTGTTACGCCCGAGTGCCTGCGAGACGACAGCCGTAATGCCCGTGGCAATGGCAACCAATATGTTCATAAACAAAAAATTAAGGGTGTCCACCATGCCAACGCCAGAAACAGCGGCAGCCGAAACACCCGCCACGAGAATCGTGCCAAGCATCGTGACGGTCGTCGCCAACGTCTGCTCTAAAAAGATCGGTACATATATTTTTAATATTTGCGCGTGCTTTGCTTTCAATCCTAAAACCTCTATTCGATACAAACTATAAGCAGTAATGGTAATACATATGGAAAAACTTCTCGTTTTTTTCTCATAGTTGCCACATAGGAAGTGCGGTATGATAAGCCCATCTTAAACAGAAGGGAGGTGAACACACATGGCAGCAACGAAAACACTCGCCAGCAAAAAGATTGTTTTTTATCACACGACTGGCTCTACAAGCTATAGTGACGTCAATCTATCATTAGACGCCGCAGATCTTTTTATCGGCGCTACTGCGCTAGGCACACTGCATTCAAAACCCCATACCAAATTGACCGTTGTCGAAGAGTCTGTACTTGCCAATAAGTAAAAACAGATGTTTTACAAACGGTTCAAAACCAAAAATAAACGAAAGGAGGTGAACACACATGGCAGATATTACAAATATTATCGATGACAGAACAACACAAAGTACGATTGCACTTAAATTATTGTTCGGCACAACATCGGGCAAAACACTTTCGGTTACGATCAACAACCCGAAAGAAACCGTAACGAGTGCAGATATCAACGAAGCAATTGCAAGTCTTGTAGCCACGTCTTACTTTAAGGCATCCGGATACGGCGCGATCAATGAAAACCTTGGCGCACAGTTGGTTGTCAACTCTGTATCAGACGTTAACATTATAACCCCATAATCAGCAAACGATGGCATCCATCCATAGCATATGCAGATTCGGAAGAGAACGTGCATGGATTTAGGCACGATATGAAACAGAAATATAAAAGAGCAGAGTTCTTTCAATCCCCACTTTTGTGGGGGTGAAGGAACTCTTTTTTTGCGCCATTATTACCCTTTAAACGAACTTTTAAGGGATACAATGCGGTTAAAAACAAAGGTGTCGTTTTGTACATCCGATACTTTTTCATCCAAATAGAAATAACCGTTTCGAATAAATTGGAACCGCAAAGAAGACGCGTATTGTCGAACTGCCGGCTCGATGACGGCTTGCTTCATCACGACCAACGACTCTGGATTAAAGGTATAGCCAGCTTCGGCCTCTGCATCAGGGATCGTCAAGGCATTATAAAGGTTTGTCGTCATGGGCACAGCATGGGCTTTTGACACCCAATGAATGGTGCCTTTTACTTTTCGTCCTTCGAAGCCAGAGCCACTTTTTGTCTCTGGGTCGTAGGTGCAATGAATTTCTTGTATATGACCATCAGCATCTTTTATAATCTCTTCACACTTGATAAAGTAAGCGCCTTTCAGGCGCACTTCTTTGCCCGGTGCCAGTCTGAAAAATTTCTTCATCGGCTCTTCCATAAAATCGTCACGTTCAATGTAGAGTTCTCTTGTAAATGGCACTTCTCTCGTGCCTAACGTTTCATTTTCTTGGCTATTCTCGATGACAAGCATTTCGGTTTGATCTTCAGGATAATTGGTGAGGACGACTTTGATCGGGTCTAGCACCGCCATCAAGACATTCACTTTCGCCTTCAAATCTTCTCGTATCGAATATTCGAGTTGGGACAGTTCGACCACACTGCTCGCCTTCGATACACCGATCATCTCGCAAAAATTACGAATCGATTCAGGGGTGTAACCCCGTCGTCTGATACCGGATAGTGTCACCAGTCTCGGGTCATCCCAGCCATCCACTTTATTTTCAAGCACCAACGTTTTTAAAAATCGCTTGCCCATGATCGTATTGGCAAGGTTTAATTTTGCAAACTCAATCTGTCTTGGTTTTTGTTCGAACCCGATCTCATCGATTACCCAATCGTAGAGTGGACGGTGATCTTCGAATTCCATGGTGCAAATCGAATGGGTAATGCCCTCTAGCGCATCCTCGATGGGGTGAGCATAGTCGTACATCGGATAGATACACCAGGTGTCCCCTGTCGTATGGTGGGTCAAATGGGCGATGCGGTATAAAATCGGGTCGCGCAGGTTGATGTTTGGCGAATCCATGTCGATTTTGGCACGCAAGGTCTTTGAGCCATCTGCGAACACACCGTTTTTCATATCTTCAAACAGCGCTAAATTCTCGTCAACCGAACGGTCGCGGTACGGGCTATGTTTGCCCGGGCTACTTAGCGTTCCTCTATATTCTCTTATCTGTTCAGGCGTAAGGTCGCACACGTACGCCTTGCCCTTTTGAATCAACAACACAGCAAATTCGTAAAATTTATCAAAGTAACTAGACGCAAAGTACAATCGGTCTGCCCAGTCGAAGCCAAGCCACCGGATATCGTCGATGATGGCTTTCACATATTCTTTGTCTTCGGTGGCGGGGTTTGTGTCGTCGAAGCGCAAGTTACACTGGCCGCCATACAGCGCCGCCAAGCCAAAGTTTAGGCAGATCGATTTTGCATGACCGATGTGCAAGTATCCGTTTGGCTCTGGTGGAAAACGGGTGTGAACCTTATGGAGCAAGCCCTTCAAGTCGTCTTGTATATAGTTATGAATAAAGTTTCCGGTTCCGCTTAATTTGTTGTCTGCTGGTGTCGTTTCCATCTATTTAGTTCCTCCGTTTACGCGTTCGTATGCGTTACATAATGGTCGATTTATAGTCTACATAATAAAAGAGTTTATTGCAATGGTCGCATTTGCCAAACCGAATGACATCTTTTTCTTCGTCTCTGGCCAATAGGTGCGTTAGCGTAACCTTGACCGATTGCCCGCCGCATTCGTGACGTTCGAAGTAATAATTCTTCGTCTCTATGCATTGTTCACACTTTATCAGTTGTTTAAACTCGTCTACTAAGCTCTGAGCGCTATCTGAATTCTGCGAGCCACGCGTTGTCTGCATTTTTTTCACTCCAATAAAGTCTTTAAAGTCTTTGAAATTTAAAACCAAAATGGTACAGTTGCCCCACATTATAGTACACTCTTTGTTAGAAAACAAGTCGTTTGTAAAAAAGTTCGTGGAGCGGAGTTTTACCGTCTGCTTAGGGGGGCGCCGCGACTGGTCGCGGAGACAAATCGTGCGAGGCACTTTCTTATACATCAAAAAAAATCGTCAACTTATCTCGTTGGCGATTTTTTTTAATGAGTATTCAATTTTATTCGCCTTCACTTTCTTCACCAAACAGTATTCTCAAATAATCTCGTTTGCCATATAAAACACGAACAATGTAAACGTTGTTGTCCACATGCCTATAAAAAATTTGGTAGTGGCCACTCACCAAAAAGCGATAGTCCGTTTCCATGCTAACAATTGAGGACAAGGAGGTGCCACTATTGGGAAAGTCTATAAGCCTACGCATGGCTTTTGTTATTTTTGATATTACATGAAGTGCGGCTGCTGTATTTTCGAGTTCTAGCGCAATATAGTCTTTGATCTCTTGTAAGTCATTTTGTGCTTTGGGCGAAACTTTAAGATGAATCATACTCAAACACCCAAATCTTTTTCTAATTCTTCGATTGATAGCCAGCCTTTATCCCGTCCAGCTTTTTCGCCCTCTGCAAGCTGTGTCATTAACTTTAATTTGGCTTGCATTTTTTCATACTCTGTCATGTCCAAAAGTGCATAGCGTCCTCTGCCGTTCTTCGTTAAAAAAACGGGTTCACCAATTGCGACATCTCGCAACACTTCATTATAATTTCGTAAATCTGAAACTGGTTTTATATTTGGCATAAAACCTCTCCTTTTTTTGCTAAATGTCGCCCCTTGTGGTTATTCGTTATCAAGTTCGGCTTGCAGTTGCTTGATTGTGGACTCGTCAAGCCCTGTATCCTCTGCCACTATATAAAGCGGCGTATTTCTTCGCAAAAGTCTCTTTGCAAAATCTATTTTCTCCGCATGTATTGCGTCATGTACTGCATCATGTACTGCGTCTTCTACAAGCATCGTTACTAGATCAGTCATTCTCAACACCTCCAATAGTTCATGTGCTTCGGATACGTTTAAATACTTACTTCCAAAGGCGAATATCGAAGCAATGCAAATATCGCGCCTTGTTTTGTCTGGTATAGTCTGCGCAAGCCCTACGGACTTGGCGGCTAATTCATTCTTTGGAATATTGTGTTTCATAAGTGGCAAGAATATCAGATTCAGCATATCCGTGTCCGATAATGTTTGCCCCGATTTTATTTTGCACTCCAGTTCGGTATAGATAGCATTCCCATCATAGTCAATCATCATAACTTTTTGAGGACGATACACCAGAGAACCGACTTCAAGCATTGTTGCCGCTTTCTTGACTTCGGACGAATAAATGATAACCGTGATAACCTTACGCCCATCACGTTCATATAGGCGTATGTCATAGGTTGCAAACCGTGTTAGGTCATGTTTATTATACGCTGTCTGAAACTCGAAATGCAAGTAGGTGTCATCTTCCAGTAAAAAGATATAATCTGTGCTGCTATCCGCTACTTCTATCACTGGCAATTCCACATTGATTAGTTCTTTTATCCGCGCCGCTTTTATTCCGTAAAATTCCAGCGTTGTGTCTTTAAACAAGCCACTTACATGTTTTTGTATGATGTCTCGCGCTTGCCTTGATATTTTGGTATCCAGCTTACTCACCTTCTCGTATGTTTATCAGTACACGCAATACCATATTTTTTCAGGGCTGTATTTGCCGTTGCTTTCATTATATCACATATATGTATCAAAAAATATATAGTGTTACAATTTTGGTTGAATCAAATGCTAAATCCGCTTTGGTGTATATAGGGAACCGCTCGTGGCTCTATTCTCTGCCCAAACATCGCCCGCGTATCCTTTGAAATTCGCACAAAGATATGTTATACTATACAAAATTCACCAAGACAGGAGTTGATGAACGTTGAATGTTCTCATGCAAAAGTTTAGAGAAGTATCGCTTTCTGTTCTACCCATCACCATCATCGTATTGATCCTTAATTTCACCATTGCGCCCCTCGGTCTCACGACCCTTCTCCGATTTATAATCGGCGTTGTCATTATTATTTTGGGGCTATCCATCTTTCTGTTCGGCATCGAAATCGGCATTACGCCTCTGGGTAACCTCCTTGGCACCGCACTAACCAAAACCAACAAGGTATGGATTGTATGCCTGGGCGGCGTCATTCTTGGCTTTTTTATTTCCATCGCCGAGCCTGATCTGCAAATTTTGGCAAGGCAAGTCGATATGGTCACATCGGGGGCCATTAGCGGCACCACGATTTTGATTGTTGTGTGCATCGGCATCGCCATTATGTTGGCGCTGGGGTTACTCCGTATTGTGTACAACATCCCTCTCTATCTCATCTTAACCGTCGTCTATGGGGGCATATTTGCCATGGCGTACTTTACGCCGTCTGCATTTTTGGCCATATCATTTGACGCATCAGGTGCCACCACAGGCGCGTTGGCGGTGCCGTTTATCCTCGCTCTGGCCATCGGTGTCACGGGCATGAAAAAAGATAGCAAAGCCTCTGAAAAAGACAGCTTTGGGCTTGTCGCCATTACCTCTACGGGTGCCATTATCGCTGTCATGCTGATGAGCATTATTAAAAAGCAAAACTCATTCTCTGCTGGCATCGAAACCGCAGGCGCGGCGTCTTCTTCACTTTTTTTGCCTTACCTTGAAAAACTATTGACCACTTGTGGCGAAGTGTTTGTGGCGCTTTTGCCGATCCTCATCCTTTATCTCATTTTTCAAAAGTTATCGTTTCATTTACATAAGAGACCGTTCAGGCGCATTTTAATGGGACTGCTCTATACCTTTATCGGGCTTGTCTTGTTTCTTACCGCTGTCAATGCCGGATTTATGGAGGTCGGATCGGCTGTCGGGTATGCCGTCGCCTCTCATGGAAACAGCTTTTCGCTTGTCCTTGTGGGGTTTGTTTTGGGCTTTGTGACCATTTTGGCCGAGCCGGCGGTCTATGTTTTGACGCATCAAATCGAAGACGTCACGAGTGGGTATGTGAAGCGCCCTATTATCTTAAGCGCGCTGTCCATTGCCGTCGGCATCGCGGTGGCGCTGTCGATGCTTCGTATTTTAATCCCCTCTCTCCATCTCTGGCATATTTTGTTGCCAGGGTATGTACTGTCGATCGCGCTGATGTACATCGTGCCAAAATTGTTTGTGGGTATCGCCTTCGACGCCGGAGGCGTTGCCTCTGGGCCTATGACGGTCACGTTTATCCTCGCTTTTTCACAAGGGGCGTCGCATGCAATCGCAAGCGCAGACATATTGGTCGACGGATTTGGTTTGATCGCCCTTGTAGCCATGACACCCATCATCACCTTACAAATACTAGGCTTTATATACAAAATGAAATCAACAAAGGATGTGAGCTAAAATGGATACGACGACGACAACAACAACGAACCCAGAAAACAGTTTGTGCTTTGCCATGGGCTGTGTCATCGTGAATAGCGGTTACGGAAGCAAAGTGTTACAACTGGCAAAACGACACGGTCTAACAGGTGGCACCGTTATTTTGGGCATCGGAACGGTCAAAAACCGCCTACTCGATTTTTTGGCCTTAAATGACATAAGAAAAGAACTGGTCATCATGTTGGGCGAAGCGGGTGTCATTGTGCATGCGCTGACACAACTTACAAAAGAACTACAACTAGAAAAACCAAACCACGGCATCGCTTTTTGCGCCGACACGTCGGGCATATTCGGCACAAGAGAGACAAACGGCACGCACATCAAGGATCATAGAGGAGGAAACAGCGGGATGTATAATGCAATTTGCACAGTTGTAGACAAGGGTATGGCAGAGGATGTCATCGATGCGGCCACAAAGGCAGGTTCTCGCGGTGGCACCATCATCGGGGCAAGAGGTTCGGGTGTTCACGAAACAAGCAAGTTGTTTTCCATGAACATTGAGCCTGAAAAGGAAATTGTTCTCATTCTGTCCGACACGGCCAGCACAGAAAAAATCGTATCGACCATCCGAAAAGACTTGGAAATCGACAAGCCCGGGCATGGTATCATTTTTGTGCAACCCCTCAGCCACACCTTTGGGTTATACTAGAACTACAGGTTATTAGAAAGTGACGGTGACGTCTCATGTCATTAAGCATTGCGGTTTTTATCTTTATGATTATTGTAACAACCTATATTTTGATCATTGAATCGATTACGGTTTTGTTTCGGTTTACAGGCTTAAATGAAGAAAAATCTAATTTTCAGGCGATCTCGCTGTTAACCAATAGTGGCTTCACCACAAACGAAAGCGAGACGATTATGGCGTCGCGGGTGCGCCGCCGAATCGCAAAGGTCACGATGATGATTGGCTATATGTTTTCTGTTGTCATTGCCTCCAGTATTATTAACATCATGATCTCGATTTCGAAGACAAGCGTTAAAACGACATCTTTGCACATCGTGGCCATTGCCGTTTTTTTCTGCCTGCTTTTGCTTGTATCCAAAGTGCCCTTCTTTAAAAGAGGGCTTGATAAGGTGGTACGAAAAGCGGCGGAGCGGACGTTTTCTCGCCGGTCCACCGAAAACCCTATATACGTGCTCGACAGCTACGGAAAAGACGTCTTGTGCGCAATACTTGTTACCCGTGTACCAGAAATGCTTCAAAACAAAACGATCATAGAGGCACAGCTACGGGTACAATACGGTGTCTCTGTATTAACCATATCAGATGACGGTCATCATAACGCCATCAATGCCGCAAAAGATATATTAAAGGAAATGGACAAAATTGTTGTCTTTGGCAAAATGGACGCCATCAAGTACATCTTTAAGGCAGATGGACAGCCCCCGCATCAGCATAGACCATAATGATGTCGTGTACCTGTGCAACGATTTTAGCGGCGATGCCCTCAAAACAACGGATGAAACAGATGATTTGCAGTGGTTTTGTTTTGATGCACTGCCGGACAATTTGTTTCCGCCCATTGCCACGGCGTTGCGCGCGTTTATTTGCAAGATGAACGAAAAGGACGCCTCATGTATAAGTATCAAAAATACTAAAAGTTCAAACAATTCTTAATTGATTGTTGTGCATCATTATGATACAATTTATTCCATTAATCTTTTTATTATTATGTTTATTGTTTTTTTGTCGGAAAGGTGTTTTATTCAGGTCAATATGCATATATACTTCTTTGAGGTCTACTGTGCACACGCACCCGAATTTATAAAACAATAATATGAATAGGAGTGAATTGTTATGGAAGAAGAGTATCAAGGAATCAAAGCACCGTCGCTGTGCGAAAGCTGTGGTACCCCTTTGGGTGATGACGAACATTTTTGTCCAAAATGCGGCGCACCAAAGCCGGTCGTCACGCAAAACACTTGCGGCAAATGCGGTACAGTCTTGCTAGAGGGTCAAGAATTTTGCCCAAAATGTGGGCAACGGGCAGGTCTCGCCCTAGACAGCAACGTGAAGTCGTCCATCCAAGAGTTTAACCAAAGCATCGAGAAGAGTAAGAAAAAATCGAAATCCATACCCATTATCATTGCCGCTGTTGTTGTGGCATTGATTGGCGTCACCGGGTTTTTGGTACATAAGGATATGCAAGCAAAAGAAGTGGCAAGGTTGGCACTGATCGAACAACAACGCATCGAAGAAGAACAAGCAAGAATTGAGGCAGAAAAGCTTCAGATGCAAGAAAACATTCGTGTGTATCGGCAGAACGCGGCTTCGTTTGTTGCCCATGTGACCGAATCTGCCATTAAAATGGAAAAGATAGGAAATAGCGTGAAATATTATTGGTATACGGGCTATATCGAGGGCAAGTCCATCGATGGAGAACGGTATTCTTCTATTGATGATGCAATTGAAGGGGGCATGTCCGCCCAGTACACAAATGTGGAGGCAGTGAAAGAGGCAAGGGCGACGGTGGATGAATTTTACAATGCCTTGTTAGAGGTACCAGATCCAAATGACCAACAACTGCAAGAACTAAAGTTAGGGGTTAAAGATTTGTATTCTTCTTATCAAGACATGTATGGGTGTACGACCGATCCGACCGGCAGTTATAACTCGTTTTATGAGGAATTGAACAATTCTATTGCAAACATTACAAAAAATTTACAGACATTAAACCTATTACTAAAATAAGGAAATAAGAAAAAATAAGGAGAGACCACCATGGGAAAAGTAAACGTAGTAGTTGTAGATGCAACAGGCAATAAAGAGCAAAAGGTAGGCCTACCAGACGATATCAAATGCGGCATCATCATGGTGAAGCTGGTCGAAAAAATCAAACTGCCCGCTGTAGGGCCAGACGGCAACCCCATTAGTTATAAATTTATTCATAAAGTAACGGGCAGACAGTTGCTTGAGGCCCAAACGTTAGGCGAAGCGGGCATCAAAGATGGAGATGTCTTGCGCCTACAGCCTGAAATAACAGCGGGGTGCTAACATGGATCAAGAAAGGCTCGACTTATCGGAGGAGGACTTTGCAGAAGACAAATATAGCCGCCTGCGCCTGATCTCTTGGTGGGAGCAACAGCGGCTTTCGGACGCACACATTATGGTCGTCGGCGCGGGCGCAATTGGCAACGAACTCATTAAAAATTTAAGCTTGCTTGGCATCGGCAATATTTTGATTTTCGACATGGATTCCATCGAACATACAAATCTAACCCGCTCTGTTTTATACCGGGCAAAGGACGTGTCACGCCACAAGGCAGACGTAGCAGCCGAGCGAGCGATGGAAATGAACTCCGACGTACGGGCGAAAGCGTTTGTCAGCAATATCATCGACGACGTGGGGCTTGGGGTGTTTCGCCGAATGGACGTGGTGCTCGGGGGGCTAGACAACAGGGAAGCCCGCCTTGCCATTAACCAAGCGTGTTATAAGGTGAATACGCCATGGATCGATGGGGCGATTGAAGTGTTAAACGGGTTTGCCCGCGTATTTACGCCACCAGAGGGCGTCTGCTACGAATGCACCATGACCGAGACCGATTGGCGGTTGCTGAATAAGCGGAAGTCGTGCGCCCTTTTGACCCATGACCAAATGGCGGAGGGAAAAATACCAACGACGCCCACTTCATCTGCCATCATCGCCGGTATCCAAGTGCAAGAGATGCTGAAACTGCTACATAAAGACAGAAACCTGCCGACCCTAGCGGGTAAGGGCTACGTGTTTAACGGCTTGACCCACGATTCGTACGTGGTGGAGTACCAGCGCAAGGCAGATTGTATGAGCCACGACACCTACGACAACATCGTAAGCAAACCGTGGTCTGTGCGTGAGATGACGCTTTTACAGCTTTTGCAAGCGGTGAAGGCAGACCTTGGGGAGAACGCTGTTGTCGACTTCGACCGCGATATCGCGACCGTTGCCACGTGCGCATGCGGGTATATGGCGCCGCTCTATACGCCGGTGCATAAACTGCGGGGCGAGCATCTGATCTGCGAGCAATGCGACAAAACCATGAACTTTGACACCATTCATTCGATCAATGGCACCGAGCCATTTTTGAATAAAACATTATACGATATCGGCATTCCACTGCTTCACATTTTGGGTGGGCGAATCGGCATGCATACGACCTATTACGAGTTTAGTGCCGACGAGGCCGAAGTGTTTGAAGGGTTAAGCGGCGTGACAAAATTTTTAAACGAGGGGGAATGAGCAGATGACGGCAAGAATGAGAAGACTTGCTTCAGACTTTGAGCAAGTCAAAAAAGATTTTACCAATCATCAGAACATCATGATCCAACCGGTCGGTTCTGAACCGCCCGAACAATATAATGTGACCTATTTTGTAAACGGCCTCTATATGCTACCGGATGGGAAGATTGAAACGCTGGCACGGCATGAGGTAGAAATCACACTTCATGCTGAATACCCCCGTTACAAACCCATCTGCAAAATTAAAACGCCGATCTGGCACCCGAATTTTCGCGATGGGCAAGTGTGCATTGGCGACATTTGGGGTGCCGGAGAATCGCTCAGTGATATCATCATCAACATCGGGGATATGATTCAGTACAAATCATGGAACGCCTATAGCCCTCTGTCGTCGGAAGCGGCCAAGTGGGCAATCGAGAACAAACACATGTTGCCAGTGGGCAATGCCAATCTGTACAAGGCAGATTATAGCGGCGCAAAAGAAGAATTCGACATAGACTTGTTTGACGAGGGCGAGATAGAAGAAATGGTGGAAGTGGCAGTGGAAGAGCCGACACCGACACCGTTGCCCGCGTCACCGCTCCCCTCTTTTGATCTTGCCCCTCGCACAAACGATGGCAACGATTTTGACATTACAGCAGAAGACCTTGCCAATATCGAGTTTGTGCCAACGGCCCAGCGGATGCAGACCGTCTCTAGCGGAGGCTTTGTAAAAGGCAAAAAGGTAAACTTTAAAACCGTTTTGGTAAAAGGAATCATATGGGCATTTATCGGCGCATTTCTCGGGTTTGGTCTTTCGGAACTATTGAGTGATGCAACCAGTACAGCGCAAGTGCTTCGAATGGAAGGGCATAAGGAGGTAGGCGACTTGATGGCTGCCTTCGACCACCTAGACAAAGACACGGACTATGCCGACTATGTAGAGTTGCAACAACAATTTGATAAGCTTGGTCTGAGTGAAGATGAATTGAGCGCTTTGGCGGGGTCTGCGACACGCACGTCCACAGGCTTTTTTGCCGCTTTTATCGCCCTTGGCATTGGGTTGTTCTTGGGCATTGGCGAAGGCGTTTATTATGGGTCAAAAGAAAAAGCGATGCAATACGCCCTCATTGGCGCGGGGGTATCCCTCGGCATCGGCTTTGTCAGCGGCTATATCGCCCAAGCGCTGTATGGCGCATTTTCATCCAGTACACAAACCGGGTTTTCCGCCGCATTGGTTCGCGGGTTTGGTTGGGCGATTATGGGCGTGGGCATTGGGCTTGCCGTTGGTTTGATCAAGCCTGAAAAGAAGCGCGTTATTTTTTGCGCCATTGGGGGTTTGGCCGGTGCATTTGTCGGCGGATTTTTGTTTAACTATATTTGCGATGCCTTAAGCGCGGGATCGTCTAACGATGGTGTCGTGGCCAGAGGTGTGGCAATTGTCATTATGGGCTTGCTCATCGGGCTTGGCGTCGGGCTACTCGAACAATTTGCGAAAGCGGCATGGCTGAAAGTTATCCGCGGCGAATTTGAAGGCAAAGAATACCTTGTGTTTGCCGGCACAACAAGCATTGGAAACAACGGCAAAAATACAATTGTGTTGTTTAAAGACAAACTGGTGGGACCGAACCATTGTGATATTGTGCTTGAGGGCAGTAAGTATGTGCTGACCGATAAAGGCACCCCGATGGGCACGGTTGTAAATGGCCAGCGGATTATGCGACATGTGTTAAAGCAAGGCGATACAATCGCCGTCGGCAATTCGGTTCTGGTGTTTAACACAAAATAATGAGGACGTGGGAGAGCGACGGTATCGTTGTTCTCCCACGTGTCCTAAGGGTGGGCACACGCATGAAATTTTTAAATATACTGCTCGGGTTTGTTTTGGTATTTGCCCTTTTGGTGCCTGTTTCTGCACTAGGGTTTGACGCAGAGAAGACGTACAATGGGGTTTTTGTCATCTATTCGGGCAACAGTCTCGGCAGTGGATTTTCGATCGGAGAAAATAGCATCATCACCAACGCCCATGTGATTGAAAACAAAGATAAAATACTGGTCAAAACCTACGCAGATGACAGCTACCCCGCCACTGTGGTGTTGATCGATCCGGCGCTTGATATCGCCGTCTTGACCGTTCCAGATGTGACGTTCCCTTACTTGCCAGTGGCAGATTTTAAAGACACGGCCATCGGTGAAGACATCTACGCCATCGGCGTGCCAAACGGCATGTCGTATACGCTGACAAAGGGCATTCTGTCGGCAAAAGACAGAGACATGGGCGGACACAAATATTTGCAAACAGATGCCGCCATCAATAGCGGCAATAGCGGCGGCCCGTTGCTCAACGACAGCGGCGGTGTAATTGGCGTGAATACATTAAAAATACTAGACAACGACGGAATCGGTCTTTCGATTCCCATGACGACGGTTTGCGCTTTTTTGAAAGAGAACGGCGTAGCCCTTGACGAAAAAGGAAATGTCGTGGGTAGCCTCCAGACGAAGCAACTGGCACAGGACGCAAAGGCTACGCCTTCGGGTAATCCACAAAAAACGACAGCGACAAAAGCCGAGACGACACAAAAAAGCATGCACCCCATCGTATGGGTTGGGTTCATTTTTTTTATCTTCATCGCCCTGTTGTTAATCGTTGTGACCTATCATATCAATAAAACAAAGCTCAAAAAATATGAGGCAAACGAACGAACCGATTTTGACATTGACATATTGGAGTGAATTTGAATGGCGAGAAAAACGGATAAGAAAGTAGAGAAAAGGAAGAAGACACCGACACCTGTGCCCGAGCCAGAAACCAAGGCGTTGCCACAAAACATCGTGCCTATGGGCGAGCGGGTGCTAGAGTCAAAAAACATCTACATCTCACAACCTACGTATAAGGCAATTCACAATTTCACAAAAGACAAGACGACAAACGAAAGTGGCGGCATACTGGTGGGATATACCATCGAAGAGTTTGGCAAAACAAACATCGTAATCGACGGATTTATCGAGGCGAAGTACACCGAGGCGACCCCCACCACCATCACGTTTACCCACCAAACATGGGACAGTTGGCACAAAGAGCTTGCCAAAAAGCATGCCGACAAAAAAATCGTCGGTTGGATTCATACGCACCCAAACTTCGGCATATTTTTATCAGAATATGATAAATTTATCCAAGATAACTTTTTTAACGCCGATTCCCAAGTGGCGTATGTTGTCGACCCCATTCAGGAAGAAGAAGGGTTTTATTTTTGGATAGACAAGAAACTTGAAAAATGCAACGGATTTTATATCTTTGACAAAACAGGAAAAAAGATTTCTGCCCGTGAAGACAATGAAAAGCAAGACCAGCCCTCACAGCCCTCTGAAAAACTCGGCATGAAGGACGTCGTGCTCTTGCTCTTGCTTGTGGCCATCTTGCTGATGTCTCTCTCTATTTTACGGGTGAACAGCAAGGCGACAAAAGTAGAGCGTGAATTTCAAGCGGTTTTTCGTACCATGAACCAAGTGTTGGTAGAGGAAGCGACACAGATACAGGCATTAGAAGGTCGCATCGAGACGCTAGAACGAGGAAATGAGGCAGTTAAACCAGATCAAAGCGTGACGACACCAACGCCAAGTGCGGTGCCAAGTGAAGCATCGAGTGCGGTGTCAAATGCAACACCGAGTGCGACGACACAAGCGGTGGCAACCGCTTCGCCAACCCAATCTAACAAAACAGGGGGTGCTTGAACCAGTGAATGATCATTATATAGATAAAAACTGCCCTTTTTGTAAATCTACCTTTGGGCAGACCGACACGATTGTTGTGTGTAGCCAATGTGACATGCCCCATCACAAAGAGTGTTGGATTGAAAATCAGGGTTGTACGACGTTTGGGTGCCTCGGCACCATTCAGTCGCCTACAGCGCCATCGGCAGATGCGGTTGGTGTGGCACCTGCGTCGGCAGAATATCCCTATAGACAAGAGGTAGCGGCTGTGTTTTGTACCCAATGCGGCACAAGGTGTAGCACCGGCGATTCGTTCTGCGCAAGCTGTGGCAACCGCTTGCGGCTTGTGGGTGCTCCAGAAAGCCTGCCGACTGGCCAAACCACCTACCCATCACCACCCCCGCCCTTGCCGTCGTCTGTGTACCCTCAATCCTTTGGGCAAGGTGCATACCCACCACAAAACCCATACGGGTATGGTGGTGCTTATGCAACGGGGGCACCAAGCATTTCACCCGAAGATGGCGACAGGGTTTTGTTTATTCAAACAAACGAACCGTACTACCTCAAACACTTTAGCAAGCTAAAGGCATCCTCCTCCATCGCCGCTTGGAATTGGGCTTCGTTTTTTTTGTCGGTGTATTGGTGTTTTTACCGCAAAATGTATAAAATCGGTTTTTTATTGTTAGGCGTACATGTGGTTGGCCTTTTCCTTCCCACTGAGGCTCAGTGTGTGGTGGCACTTACGTATACCGTTTCTATGGGCGTCATGGGAAATTATCTTTACATGCAACACGTAGACAAGGCCGTAAACCTAGCCCGCCTATTGCCCGAAAACCAGAAATCAATTTATCTAAAACAACACGGGGGCACGAGCATTGGCACAGCCATTGGTGTGTGTATGTCACTTTCGATTTTCTCGTTTATCGTTACTTCACTTCGAATGTTATAAGGCGGAGGCGATGAAGATGAATACAGCATCCGTCAAACCGCCGGTTGCCATTAAGGCAATCGGCAAGATTTGTGCAGACGACCTCCACGTCCACATACGAGAAGCCACCTACAATCGCATCGAGGCGTTTTCGGCTGTACAGACCAATGTCGAACAGGGAAGCATCTTAGTCGGCGATTATCTTCAAGAAGAGCACCAAAATCATGTCATCATTTCAGATTATATCGAGGCCAACTATACCGAGGCGACGCAGTCAACCTTGACCTTCACCCACGCCACGTGGAACGACATACACACCCAACTGGAGGCGCTGTATCCCATAAAAAAAATAGTCGGGTGGCAACACACCCACCCCGGGTTTGGTATTTTTCTTTCAAGGTACGACCTGTTTATCCATGAGAATTTTTTTAATATGCCGTTGCAAGTGGCGTATGTTGTCGATCCGATTCGAAAGCTACGGGGGTTCTTCCAGTGGAAGAATGGGAAGGTTGAGAAGCTGGCTGGGTTTTATTTGTATGATTAAATGGCGGTTGGGTAGGTATTTTCATTTACCTAAGAGGAAGTATGGAGGAGATATGATGCAAATGATATTTAATTTCAAAAGAGTAATGAGTGTAATCGTTCTATGTGCGATGATTTTGAACAACCTTTCTTGCAATGTAGAGAATGTGTTTGCCGAAGTAAGTGTAAAAAACGATGGTGCCCCGTTAGAAGAGACGGCGATGCAAGAACCGACAGTTACGGCAGCAGAAATACCAGACGTGCCTACGACAATAATGGATGCGATATGGAATTTTTCTAATTTTAACACAGCGACAGCAATTAACCTTGCAGGATTTAAGCAAGATGGTTTGACGATAGTAGGTGCCGACAGCGGCACTTCAGTTGCCATTGATTGGAGTGCGAAGCGCACACTTGATGGGGCGATTACGGGATTGACGCAAAGGTTTAAGTTTGGTAGCATCAGCACATTAAACGGCAATGGCGTACCAACGGATCGTTATTTAAAATTTGATGTGGCAGGCAACAGTAGGATTAAACTTTATGGAATGAGTGGTACCAGTAGTGCGAGCAGAGAGATGATGTGGGTCGCTTCAACTGATGGCGTTACAGCACAGGCACCAGCCAAACTCGCGCTAGCGGCAGTCGGTTTAGGCGACGTGCCACTTGGAACAATCGAGTACACGGGCGAACCGACATCTATATATCTTTACGCAAAGGACGGCGCATTTAATATTTATTATATTTCTGCGACAAATGTGGTTGTTCCAAAGGCAGAGGAACCAACACCCGAACCAACACCTGAACCAACAGTTACACCGACGCCTACATCGCCCCAATGGTATGCAAATATTTCAGACCCATGGTGCGCAAGCTTCTTCGGAGATATTGGTGGCGAGGCAAGCTTGTTGGAGAGCAATGGCTATATAAATGTGAAAGAAACGCCGCTTGGTTCTAGCGATGTTAATATGAGCGTATCGGGTTCGAAAGGGACGATTTCAAACAATACGGATGGATTGTTGTTTTATTATCAGCCGTTGTCAAAGAACGATAGCTTTATACTGAAGGCAAATGCAGATCCAGAATTGTCAGCATCCTTGGACAACCAAATTTCATTTGGTGCCATGTTGAGAAATGATATTGTGATTGATGAATCAGTAGCTGCGTATTCTGGAAAGTATATTGCCTCTGGTGCATTACAGATGATGTCTGGGGAATATGATCCCAATCCACCAGCACGCGCTTTTTTTAGACAAGACGGAAAATTATATAATGCAAATGTTGAAAATCAACCGTACTATCCTCAATTTGCAATAAAAAATTATCAGCAACCACAGAAAGGCAATACCATCCCAGTCGGAATTAAAAAGGTCGGGAAGTATGTTGAACTTACGTATGGAGACCAGAAGCCTATTATTTTAGATTCAGAAAATATATACAGCAATGGTGTAAGCGATCCCTCCATTAGCTGTGATACTCTTTTTACAAACGACACCATTTATGCGGGCCTATATGCGGTTAGAGATGTGAACGTTGATTATAGCGATGTAACGTTTACAAAAGATTCGCGAATCGTAGAAGATATACGGGTGGATCAATTGCCAATAAAGACCGAATATGAGTATGGCGAAGACTTTGATGATTCGGGTATGGTTGTATCGGCAAAATATCAAGGGATGAGCGATTACGAGGTAGTTCCAGAGGATTGTTATCTTGTGACAGGGTTTGATTCAACGGATATTAATTCGGTCACAGAGGTCAATGTCGGGTACCAAAAAATACCGCTCAATATTAAGATTGTTGAGAGTGAAAGCATAAAATTTACGGAGGCCGCTCTTGAAATGGCTGTACGTAAGGAGCTAAATAAGCCAACAGGTGATATCACCCTGGCAGACGCTATGCGCGTGACAAGTCTGCAGTTGGAGTATAGTGCGCTTTCTGATAGTAGCCTGCAATATTTTCAAAACTTGATTTCTTTGGATTTACATGGCAGTGAAATAAGCGATGATAGTGCATTGTTGAACCTGATTAGTTTAAAAAACTTATCAATCTTGGATTTATCTCGCACAGGCATAAGCGACCTTCATGTTTTGTCAAAATTAACCAATTTAACTACATTATATTTAGATTATAATGATATAAATGATATTAGCGCATTATCAAACTTGACGAATTTATCGTATTTATCTTTGTATAGAAATTACATAAGCGATATCAGTGCATTATCAAACTTGACGAATTTATCGTCTTTATCTTTGTATGGAAATGACATAAGCGATATCAGTGCATTATCAAACTTGACGAATTTATCGTATTTATATTTGTCTGACAATTACATAAGCGATATCAGTGCCTTATCAAACTTGAAGGGGTTGTATTCTTTATATTTGTCTGACAATTACATAAGCGATATCAGTACCTTAACAAACTTGACGAATTTGACTGATTTACAGTTGTATAACAATAATATAAGCGACATCAGTGCCTTATCAAACTTGACGGAGTTGGATGGTTTAACTTTGAGGAACAATAACATAAGCGACATCAGTGCCTTATCTAACTTGACAGGGTTGGTTTTTTTAGCTTTGACTCAGAATAACATAAGCGATATCAGTGCCTTATCAAATTTGACAGAGTTGCATACTGTAGATTTGCAGAGCAATAACATAAGCGACATCAGTGCCTTATCTAACTTGACAGGGTTGGGTTTTTTATATTTGGCTCAGAATAACATAAGCGATATCAGTGCATTATCAAACTTAACGAATTTAGCTGATTTGGAGTTGTCTTATAATAACATAAGCGATATCAGCGCTTTATCAAGTGTTGTGAACTTAAACTGGTTATGTGTAGACCAAAATTATCTCGATATCACCGTTGGTTCTGCAACAAGAGATATAATTGACGCATTTAAAAGCAGAGGCGCTTACGTGCAGTATGAAAATCAAAAAACAGTACCAATAAAACATATCCTTACCGTAACACCATCAGACGCTAGAAGAAATTTTGAAACAGAGGTCATAGGCTATACACAGCCATCGGCTCTCGCCGTCACAATTTGTAACATAGACGATACAGATATCGACAATGTTACCATCGCGCTAACAGGTTCAGATGCAACGGCATTTACACTTTCAAAAGAGGCGATTGTAGGCTTGGCCAAAGACGAAACAGACAGCTTCACAGTCGTACCAAACGCAGGCTTACCAATCGGAACATATCTTGCAAAAGTGACCATAACAGCGCGAGATGTTGAAGAAAGCTTTGAGGTAGGTTTTCGCGTCGTAGAAACAAAAGCGCCTACAAAATCTTTTGTTAATCAAATGGCATTTGGTAGCGGTGCACTTACCATTACCCCGATTAACGTACAGGAGACGGTAGCAGGCACCATTATGACCGGAGACGTTGTAACCTTAAAAGTGGAAGGAAATTTTAAATTTGATCCACAACAGCGCCTTAGAGTTGCGGCTGATTATGGGCTTGATTATGGGCAGATTTCATACGATAACCTTGTAGTGGAGCCTATATATGATGGCAATACACTGACATTTATCATGCCGTCTTATTTTTGTGGCTCTACATCTTTGGATACGATTCATATTGGTGGCATGGAGGCTTCTGATAGTATATCAATCGTTCCCGTTGATGAAACAAGTGATTATGGTGATATCAACCTTACAATTGAGGGCACAAACATTACAAAAGAGACAATTAAAGTAGGCGAACGTATGGATTACAGTACATATAACATAAAGGATGGCTGTGTGGTTGATACAAACGGCACACTCATCGAGTATAATGGTAGCGGTGGTGAGGTTGTTATCCCAGACGATATGGGCATTACAGCGATTGGTCTGGAAGCGTTTAAGGGAACAAACGTAACATCGGTAGTCATTCCAGAGGGCGTGACAAGCATAGAAAAATCTGCATTTGGTAGTTGTACCTCTCTAGGAAGTGTGGATATCCCAAGCAGTGTGACGAGCATCGGAGAGGGGGCATTTGCCGCCTGTGGGTTAAGCCGTGTGGACATCCCGAGTGGCGTGACGAGAATTGAGGCCCGAACATTTCAGTACAGTGGTTTAACCAGTGTAGATATACCAGACGGTGTAACGAGTATAGGCAGTGAGGCATTTGCGGGCTGTGGTGATTTAAGCGATGTAAATATCCCAGACAGCGTAACAAGTATAGAATATTCTGCGTTTTATGGATGTGCCCTAAACAGTGTGCATATCCCAAATGGTGTGAAGACCATTGGCGCGTTGGCATTTTCCTCTTGCCAGAGCTTAAGCAGCGTAGATATCCCTAATGGTGTCACAAACATTGAATATGGAGCATTTGCTGGCTGCGGGAGTTTAAGCAGTGTGACAATTCCAAGTAGTGTAACTACTATTGAGGAGCAAGCTTTCAGTTATTGCACAAATCTAACACAAATCACAATCCCGCCAAGCGTAACGACTATCGCTGATACGGCCTTTATGGATTGCCCAGACATAACGATTCTCGGTGAAAAAGGTTCATATGCAGAAGCATATGCAGAAAATAAGAATATTGACTTTCAAGAAATTGAAATAGAAGACCGCCCAACCTATCAGATTGGGATCAGTTCGACAGAAGACAAAGACTTCGGTACAGCGGCTATAGGCTATACGCAACCAGTTGCCTACAACATCATAATTACAAATATAGGCAATCATGATATAGAAGATGTGACAATTGCATTATCAGGGGACAATGCAAGCTCATTTACGCTTTCTAAAACGACTGTTCAGTCTTTAGCAGTGGGGGCAACAGATAACTTTACAATTGTGCCAAATCAAGATTTAGCAGTAGGAACCTATTATGCGACAGTGGCAGTGGGTGCGCCAGACAATATCGAAAGATTTAACGTGACGTTTACTGTTATGCCCGCACTACCTGCCGTATCATGGGAGATTACAAAAAATAATATAGGCAAGACAGGACAAAGCTTGTCAGGAAGTTTACAACTAATGGTTACAAATAATTCCAGTGATTCTAAAAATGCGGTTGTTTTGATTGGTGTCTATGACAGCAAAGATAAATTGGTTACGTCGATGCAAAAGTCTGTCGCGTTAAACGCGGGCGTCAACAACATTGAATCAGCACAAATTAATATTTCTGATGCAATTGACCAACAATATACCATAAAGGTGTACCTATGGGATTCTTTGGGTATAATGATGCCACTTGCCACCGCCAAAGAATTTAGTATACAGTAACACCACTTAACACTACAACGTACAATCAAAAAACAAGTAATCTGTTCTGTGCGTTGTAGTGTTAATGGTGCATATACAAACCCAATAGAAATCATGCTATAATCACTTTACTATATGGTGTAAAAAATTGGCAGTGAGGAGGTACGGCAATGGAGCCACTTGAGAACCTAAATATTCCGAATGATGTAAAGGCTGACATCAAGTTAATTGTTGACACGTTATGCTCCAAGTTTAGCCCGAACATACAGAAATTGCTTTTGTTTGGAAGTTATTCAAACAATACGTACCAACCTGACAGCGATTTAGATATCGCTGCTGTTTTGTACCAGCTTCCAGAGCCAAAGCAAAGACGCTTGTATACGCAATCGATTGATATTGATAGAGATGTAGACTTGCTTTTTTGCACCGAAGAACAACTAGAAAGCAAGGCTTTTGTATATAGACACATACACATGAAAGGAATTGTTTTATATGAACAATTATAAAGACTTAGCATTATATGATTTGAAGTCTGCGAAAGCCAACTACGAATTTGAACTATGGAATAAAGTCGGGCGTGAGTGCCAGCAGGTCTGTGAAAAATATATAAAGCACTTTCTATTAGAACATCATTTGCTTTCAGAAGAGCTGGAAAGAACGCATAACCTAAAGAAATTATTAAAAACGATTGAAGATTACAATAAGGAGTTATATAAAAGTCTGTCAATTGTGGGCGATTACTACTTTGAAACCAACTATCCCGGAGACAATTTCATTGTGCTTGATAAAGACATGGCTGATGAAGCGTTGCAAATTGCGAACGATTTGATGCAATATTTAGACTCCATTTGATGGCTGTAAAGTAGGAACGGGAGCTGACATGTGTTGAAAAAAGTATTTAATATAACGGGATTGTGTGTAAAAGATAGGCACTATATGGTTGATACAACAGAAAAGATCAGAAAAATCATTAAAATGGTAGAACGTGGGGATTATTTTACCATAAACAGACCAAGACAGTTTGGTAAAACGACTACGCTCCATTCCTTGAAGCAGGCGCTCTCAGATCAGTACCTTGTCGTTGAGAGCAGTTTTGAGGGCGTTGGAGATAATTTTTTTAAATCGGAAGAGAATTTCTGCGGGAAAGTCTTGAAAATTTTAGGCGATTCGATGCGGTTCATCGATAAGGAAACCTCACAGTTACTATATAAATACAGCAGTGCAAAAAGCTTTGACGAACTATCCCATTCCATCACAGAGTTTATAATAGAGACGGGAAGGCAAGTTGTTCTGTTGATTGATGAAGTAGACAAAAACAGCAACAGCCGCGTGTTTTTACAATTTTTAGGATTACTGCGCAACAAATACTTGTCGGCAGTAGCCAAAAAAGATATCACATTTCAAAGCGTAATTTTAGCAGGCGTGCATGATGTAAGAACACTAAAGCTTGCTCTTCGTGACGAGAATGAAGTCAAGTTTAATAGCCCATGGAACATAGCGGCTAAGTTTGACATTGATATGAGCTTTAACGCAAGAGAGATTGCTACGATGCTTGTTGAATATCAAAAAGAAACGGGTAAAACCTTTGATACAACAGCTATCGCTGAACTTCTTTATCGATTTACAAGTGGTTACCCCTATTTGGTGAGTGATATATGTAAAACGGTTGATGAAAAGCATGGTGATGTATGGACAGATCAGTCTATCTACATGGCAGTTAAGGAAATCTTATGGGAAAAGACAACGTTATTTGAAGATGTAATTAAGAATATAGAGAACAACAAGGATATAAAAGAAGTGGTTGAGGAAATTCTGGTACACGGCAAGCGTTTTGAATACCATCCGATGGTACATGAAAAAGGGCTTATGTATGGTATATTTAGACAAGAAGGAAACAGGATTGTCGTTCACAACAGTATATTTGAGACATATATTTATACCTACCTGATCGGTAAGAGAGAAATTTCACAGCAGGTATATGTTGTGTCTGCCAGTGACGAAAAGGAATTGTCCACGCCTGCGGAATTGCGCTTAGAAAAAATATTGCTCAAATTCCAAGAGTTTATGTTTGAAGAATTTCGCGGGGGAAATGAGAGGTTTTACGAATCGCAAGCAAGACTTATTTTTCTTGCTTACTTAAAGCCCATACTGAATGGTAAAGGATTTTATTTTGTGGAGCCACAGACGAGAGAAAATAAACGGCTGGACGTGGTGGTAATCTATAGTAGCAGGAAGTATATTATTGAATTGAAGATATGGAATGGTGAGAAGTACGCCGAGCGCGGGCGGGAGCAATTGAAAGAATATATGGACATTCAAGGGTTAGATGAGGGCTATTTGCTGGTATTTAACTTTAATAAAAACAAAATCAAGTCCGCTGATTGGCTGGAGATTGATCGCAAAAAAATATTTGAAGTTGTTGTATAAATTACCCGCCAGGGATGCGTAACGATGATCATAAGTGAAAAGCCCCAACCAACAAGATGAATGCTTGTCGGTTGGGGCTTTTCACATGTTCAGATTTTAATGTAAGCATACTCATACTTCTTCATTTTTTCTTCTCTTCGCAACAGAGAACACGATAATGGCAACAATGAGCAACAGTAAGATTCCACCTAAAACATATAGCATAACGGTCTCGTTATTTGTGGCGGTTTGTTGGGTCGTAACATCTGTCGCATTCAAATTTTTCGCATCTACCGACCCCACGGTAAAGTTTTGATCCCACTCCCATGCATCGGTGCCACTTGTGGCCTTAATGTGCATGCGATAATCACCCGCCTGAATTGGGCTTGCGCCCCAATCAAATGGAAAATCATAAACGGAATTGGGAGCCATGCTTACCGATTCTTTTGTCATCGATTTTAAAGCGGTGGTGTCTGTTCCTTTAAAAAGTTGGGCAGAGAATGTTAAATTTTGGACGATTGCCGCCTCGCTGTTTTGAACACTTGCCACTAACGTTGTGTGGTGGTTGACAAGAGCGGTATGCACGGATTTCAAATGCAAAACAGGCTTTACAACCGTGTCTGTCTCTCTAAGCTGCACCCCAACGACATAGGAGTACGTGTTGTTAATTGCGACACCAGATGTGGTGGCGGCTTTATTCTCTTCGGGTGCTGATTTTGTAACCACGATTCCGCCTAAAATGATGCCGTCAAATTGATCATGCGGCATGGTCAAATCCACTTTTACGGGTGCAGAGCCTGCCGCTGGTATTGTGAGTTCGGTTGCTTGTAACGTAGCAATTGCTGAAAGCGGTGTCTTTAAACTTGCATCGGGTGTTTTCGCAGTAGAGTAATCGATTAAGCCACCTTGGTTCGTTGATGCGGCTTGAACACCAACCTTTACTTTTAATGGCTGTTGGCTGTTGTTATATACATTGACGATCAGGGTTTGCTTGGCATCCGGTTCCATCTTTAAATCGAAATAGGTCTTTCTGGTGTCGATTTGGTTAGATGGGATAACCGCTTTTACTGAAAAGTAAACTTCGTCCGTAGGTGCTGCAAAAGCAGTTTGATAAAGCATGGCAGAAATAACGGCGGCCAATAAAATCATTTTAAATACTATTAATCTTGCTTGCATGAAGGCAGACCTCATTTCTATAATGTTAGACGCCTGGCGCGTCTATCAGGTTCCATGTAATCGTAGCTGTGTTCGCGCCTACCGTAGCGGCACCGCCGGGTACTGTGAGTGTCGCATTGCTGTTTTCTGTATCCGTTGGAGAGTCAGGATACCATCGCCCAACCCAAGTGCCCATACCAGTACCAGCGGCTGCCCTTTGCACAACAGCAGACGTAACGCCATCCGCCTTTAAAACGACGGCGTCGATTGGATCAGGGGCGGGTGTACCCGGATTGGCCGACAATATATCTCCGTTTGAAAGCGTAATGACAGCGCCGGGTAACGAATCTGTATTGGCCGGATCTGCGGTGCTAAAGGTGCTGGCTGTAGCCGTCACCGTCCAACCAGCGGCCGTACCACGTAAATCGGTCACCTGTACATATGGTTTAAGCGAAGAGGAAGAATAAACCTGTTGGGTTGCAGATACTTGATAGCTACCAAATGCCAATGGTGCAACATAATTTAACGTAAGAGGGCCTGCTTCACCTGTACCGGGGACGACCGGCGACAGCGGCTTTGAAGGGTCATCTGGATCGACAGGATCGACAGGTTGCGAACCAGCCGTGAACGCCACATTTACTTGTGATTGCACGGCGTTAATGGTTGAGCTAAATGCCAAAGAGAAACTGAGTGTGGCGAGTGCTATTAATAGGTTGCTTTTTTTCATATACAATATTCCTTTCCAAAACTAAAATAAAAGACCTGCTTGTCTTTGAAATAGCTTGTCACAAAAAGGAACAAAATATACGGCTTAAAGCTTGGATATGACAAAAAAATCTTGTTTTTTGCCTTTGCGCATAAATTTATATGATCAATAAGATAATTTTTTGTAATGCGACATGATGCTGTCACATTACTGTGATATAATAAAACTGGTGATTGAAAATGCATATAAACAGGCTATTTGAAATAGTTTATATTCTGATGGGCAAAAAGAGTGTGACGACCAGAGAACTGGCCGAGTATTTTGGTGTTTCAAGACGGACGATTTGCCGTGATATAGACACGTTAAGTATGGCTAGGATTCCTATATATACCGAAAGAGGAAAAGGTGGCGGTATTAGTCTTTTGCCAGATTTTGTGCTGAATAAATCCATACTGAGTGAGCAGGAGCAAAACGAGATTCTATCCGCATTGTATGGCTTATCAAATATAAAGACAGATGATACCAATCAGATATTGAAGAAGCTGTCTACTATATTTAGCAAAACCACAACAAACTGGCTGGAAGTAGATTTTACTGGGTGGAGTCACGAAAATGACTTTTTTAACGATTTCAAAATCGCCATATTAGAGCGGCGTATTGTTGAGTTTGATTACTACAATAGAGATGGTGACAAAACTTTTCGACGTGTTGAGCCAATACAGCTTTGGTTTAAGTCCAAATCGTGGTATTTAAAAGGCTGTTGTCTAACCAAGCAAAGCATAAGATTATACAAATTGTCACGGATTAAGAATCTTACTGTGACAGATGAAATCTTTACCGTTCGGGATTCGCTTACCGCAATGGGCAATCCCACCTTAGGCATTTATAAAGGGCAGCAAACTGCTACAATTAAACTCCGCATTGAGCCGGAAAGGGCATATCGGGTGTTTGACGATTTTTATGAGAGCATGGTAGAAAAGCAACCAGATGGAAGCTTTATTGTAACTGTGTCATGGCCTGAGGATGATTGGTTATATGGATTTTTGCTGTCCTTTGGCAAATATATCGAGGTACTGGAGCCAGAACACATTCGAAATATCATAAAAGAAGAGTCAAAAAAAATTTCAGAAATATATTTATAATATGCCACACTGTTGTCACATTACCCCTGCTATACTTACAAAGGTAACGTATAAAAAATTAGAAGGGGGACATTTAGTATGTCTAATGTAGTTTGGTTTATATCTTATAAACTTGTAGAAGGAGCATCAGTACCAGACTTCTTACTTGCGTCAGAAAAAGTGCATAATGAGATTCTGTCTAAGCAAAAAGGCTTTATTTCTTGGAAGGTACTTGCTGATGGCGATACGTGGGTTGACTTAGTAACTTGGGAAACAATGGAGGACGCCAAAAATGGAGAAACCGCAGGTGAAGCGAATCCTATTGCCCAAAAGTTTTATTCTTTTATTGAAAGCTGCGAACATCAACATTTTTCTGTCGAAAAAAGCTATTGATTCGGTGGGTGCAATGGCTCGTTATTTTAATTTTTCATCTTCAGGATGCTGTGCATTCAAAATAAAATTACCCTGCATAGTAGAACGATACTAAGAATCAAAAAATCACATAATGCAAACGAAAACGCCTTGAATATAAAAAATTCAGGGCGTTTTGTATTTAACATAAAAGAATGTCTATGCTTAGTTCACAATCACAATAAATTCGCCGCTTGTGCCAGATGGTTTTATATAGTTTACTTTTTTAAAACCCAATCGATAAACAAAATTTAAGTCATAAGGTTTCGCAGTATCGCTTACATAAACACCGACATCTGTTTTCGTAGTCGTGTTGTCGTTTTGTAGTTGAGCCGTCACGATCCTTTTAAAATCTGTATAATCGTTGGCCACTAAGTCATTTAACACAAAGTAGTTATAAGTGGTAGCATTTGCAACAGGGTATGGGTTCTCGGAGGCAAGCCAGCTATGATCTTGTTGCAAATATGTATCCGTAACATTAAAATATTGATAGTGAAGGATGCTTGGCGTATCAGGCACTGGGTCATCCCACGTGACGTCTACATTATACCAGTCACCACCGATTTCTACTTTGTTCCATTCGTGAAGTTCATTCCGGCCTGTTCCTTCTACGGTGACACAAGGGACGCCAGCCATATTTAAAAGCAAGGCGAAACTTTCGGCATACCCTTGGCATACGGAAACCCCTTTGACCAAAGCGCCATATGCCGTATACGAAGTGGTCGCGACGTTGCCATTCACACCTGTGTCATAGATACAGTTTAAAATAAGATAATTGTGTAAGGCGAACTCTTTATCATAATCTGTCATATCGCTTTTGATTTGCGTTGTAAGAATTGATGTTGCTTTTGATAGAAGCAACCTTTCTTCATCGTTCAGTTTTGGAACCAACGAAGGATTTTGAACAGCGCGCAACACGCTATAGTAGTCTTTATAAACCAGAACTAAAACCAATTTTCCCGGTGAATCTGTTGATTCGCCTGGTATGTAAGAATAGTTTATATTGTTAACGCCGGGCACAAGGCTTAAATCAATTTGTGCGACCAATTTTGAAAGGTCGACACCGGGTTTGCCCTGCATTGTAAATGTGTATTCTAATGTTGTGGCTTTGGCTGAAATAATTTCGTAGATTTGATTAAGTGTACTGACGTTTTCTGTGTTGACAGAAATAGGGGCGATTGGAATGTCGGTTGCCTGTATCGCATGGCCGTTTGTAGTCGGCATAGGCGTGTACAAATGGGTGATGCCATCTGTGCGATTGGTTGGCGTCGTGGTAGGTTTTTGGTTTTGTGTGTTATGTTGAACAGGGATAGAAGTAAAATTTGTAAAGACTGCTAAATATAGTTTTTGATTTTTTGTTTTACGTACTTGCTGTTCTGTAAAAACACCATTTTTGTAGAGACTTTCGGCCAACGTTGTTGCGCCATCTTTTGTTTGGGCAAACAAGGCATGATAGAGAATGTATATGGCATCATTCATGCTCAGCTTGTTGCCGAGTGCCGCTGTGAGTTCATTATTTTTAAGTATCCCTTTGCTATAGAGTGTTGTATAGGCGGTCGTATTGTTCAAATCTGTTTTGTCATACCCTAACGCCTTCAGTACACCATATGAAAACTCGTTTTTGTCGATCCAGTCGTCATCTGGACGCGGGTGCTCATTTTCACCCGCCTCGCCTACCACACCTGTAAATTTTGAAAGCAACGTAGTCGCCTGCGCTCTTGTAAGAGGTTCGCTCAGTTGCAGGCCTTTCTCTTTTAGCTCAAAAAGCCCTAGATCTGTTAAAGATTGCCGATATGCCTCATCATGGTATGACGGTTTTACATAGGTAGCCATAACAAGCAGTACGACAATGGTGACGGCGAACATTCGCCTAAGCAGTTTCATATAACCCCCCTCTTTGTAAGCTATTTTTAAATCCAATATATATACTATTTCGTATAAATATTAAAATTTGTAAATGCTTACTTTATGGGAAATGGAGAACTGTAGGGAATTAGATAGGTGCCCCGTTATGGTGCTTATGGTATAATAGAATTGTCACGAATGAGTTGGGCGTCTGAAAGGAAGGCAGTCAATGGAGGTATTATATAATGATTAGTAACTACGAGCAGACACTATTCAATGAAATATCAGCCATGATAGAGCAAAGCCAACGCACTGCATATGCTAAAGTTAACAATATCACGGTGATATTATTCTGGCAAATAGGCAAGCGTATCAATGATGAAATTTTGAAAAATAAACGCGCCGATTATGGCAAACAGATTGTGTCGTCACTGGCGACACAATTAACGATAAAATATGGTCGCAGTTTTGAATTGCGAAATTTGCGTCGTATGATGCAATTTAGCGAACAATTCTCGGAATCTAAGATTGTGTCGGCACTGCCGACACAATTAAGTTGGTCGCATTTTGTTGAGGTGCTTCCATTAAAATCACCTGAAGCAAAACAATACTATCTGAATGAAGCCTTAGTCAGACAACTCGGTACGCGCGGATTGCGCCAACTTATATCACGCAAGTCCTTTGAGCGCAAAGAAATTGCAAATGCTCAACTTACAGAAATATCACAAATTCCCTTCGATACGTTCAAGGATCCATATTTGTTTGACATTCTTGGCTTGCAAGACGACTAC
>JAVBJY010000156.1:0-8344 GCA_031546735.1 Eubacteriales bacterium | reverse complement strand
ACTATTATAACAACGAAGTGAAATAGTGTAAATAAAGAAAGTCAACTTTCGGTATTGTCACTACTTACACTAAAGTTCGCCTTATAGACCTAAAAAATCTATATGTTTTTTGAACTTTAATATTCAAAAATCTTACCTTATATAACTTGATGTGCTATAATATTGATTAGGAAGTGATACTATTGAGAAAAAATATTAAGGGCGTTAAAAGTCGAAATAAAAAAATAGATAATCCACATGACAAAAGGTTTAAGGAATTATTTGCAAATAAGAGCCAATTCATAAGTTTGTTAAAGGATTGTGTGAAAGAGCCTTGGGTTAATGATATTGACGAAAGCACTTTAAGAAAGAGCAACAATAGCTTCATACTACAGGATTTTAGCGAAAAAGAAGCCGATATAGTATATGAAGCTATCCTGAATGACGAAAAAATAATATTTTACATTCTTCTGGAACATCAAAGCAAAGTAGATCACCGTATGCCGTACAGACTGTTGCTGTATATAGTGGAAATGCTTAGATACTACTATAACAACGCAGATGTGACTGTTAGGGATAGTAAGGACTTTAAGTTTCCGGTTGTCTTTCCTATCGTGCTATTTACTGGAAGTGAGAAATGGACTGTTCCTATAAATATAAAAGAGATGTTCTCGAATCCAGAGCAGTTTGGGGAATATGTGCTGAATTTTAAGTATATGCTGTTGGACGCAAAGGGCTATAATGAAAGCGAACTAAAGATGTTTTCGTCAAAACTCTTAGGAATAATCCTACTTCTCGAAAAATCTAAAAATGATGTTGAGTTTTACGGCAATATAAGAAACAACTTGAATGACATAAGATATTTCGACAAGGAAGAAAAACGTATTTTAAATATGTGTATAAAAGTAATCGATTTAGCGTATGGCTATAACAAGAGCGAGGAAATAAAGGTATTGTTAGAAAATAATGATATAGCGGAGGTGGATAGCATGTTGTGTGACGTTATTGAAAATGCTAAATATGAGAAAGAGAACCTAATACTACAAGGAAAACTAGAAATCGCTAAAAAAATGTTGCTTGAAAATCTGCCTATAACAGTTATCCTAAAAGTGACAAATCTTTCAAAAGAACAAGTAGAAAAAATTAAAATAGACTAAAATAGCGTCAATACCGTAAGGCAATTGTTTGAAACAATAAAGGAGCTTTAATTCTGTATTTATCACAGAGTTAAAGCTCTTTTAATTTTTACAATTGTTTTAAAATACCCAAACTCGAGAAAGAACCCTTTATAGAGAAGGGCGATTGTTTTTTTGTATCCAAGTGAACTCGCGCGCTTGACGCGTTGCCATCGCGAAAATAAAAAATCTTTTTAAATAAGTATTGATTTTTTGGCGAATATTCCGTATGATACACATATGTTGTTTTACATATTATGGAAAAATATAAAATCATACAGAGGCAACAGACAACACAAAGGAGGACGGAACGATGGACGTAATGTGTAACAAAAAAGGGCGTACGCTGATCGTAAAGATTATTGGTGACATAGACCATCACACGGCAGAAGAAATTCGGGACAAGATAGATAAAGAATTTAATAAGATGAATGCAAGGGACATTATCCTCGATTTTGAAAGTGTAAGCTTCATGGACAGCTCTGGTATCGGCATGATTATCGGGCGCTATAAAAACACCGAGTTAAAGGGTGGCAAGGTGGTTGCGGTTAATATCAATGAGGATGTGGCGCGGTTGTTTGACATTTCGGGCTTAAAGAAAATAATCAATTGCTATCGTTCTATTCAAGAAGCGATGAATGCATAACGAAGGAGGGATAGAGAATGGAATATGATAATGAGATGCAGCTCATATTTAGTGGCAAATCTGAGAACGAATCGTTTGCGCGTATGAGTGTATCGGCGTTTGCCGCACAGCTTGACCCCACCGTTTCAGATTTGACCGACATAAAAACAGCCGTATCAGAAGCAGTGACCAATGCCATCATCCATGGATATGGCGAAAACAGCTCCGAAAATGTAGGACAAGTTTATGTGCATTGCGGCTTAAAAGATAAGACCATATACATAGAAGTGCGAGATGAGGGCATAGGCATCGAGAACGTGCAAGAGGCCATGACACCGCTCTACACCTCCAAGCCAGACATGGAACGCTCGGGGATGGGGTTTACCGTGATGGAAACCTTTATGGATTGTGTGAACGTATCTTCCGTCAAGGGTGAGGGGACAACCATATGCATGACAAAGAAAATCGATGTGTCTTAGTGCAATGGGGGGGCACGCAAGCCGCTATCAGGCAAGAGGGTAAGAGGTGGTTACATGGATAGAACAATGGAACTGATAAAGCTTGCACAAGAGGGTGACACCGACGCCACACAGCAGCTTGTGAAGGAAAACACCGGTCTCATCTGGAGCATTGTTAAAAAATTTGTCGGACGCGGATATGACGCCGAGGATTTATACCAAATCGGTGCCATTGGCTTGCTCAAATGTATTTCAAAATTTGATATTTCGTATGGCGTAAAATTTTCGACCTATGCTGTTCCTGTTGTGATGGGCGAGATCAAGCGGTTTTTGCGTGACGATGGCATCATCAAAGTGTCCAGGCCGCTAAAAGAGCTTGCGGTTAAGGCGAAGTATAGCCAAGACATGCTCGCAAAAAAAAATGGGCGACAGCCCACCATCACAGAGCTGGCGCAATTTCTTGAAGTGAGTGTGGAAGACTTGGTGGTGGCACTAGACGCCGATAAAGATGTAGAATCGTTGTATGCGTCAGTGTATTCAAACGACGGCAACTCGGTGTTGCTCATTGACAAGTATATGCAGAAGGAAAGCGTCGACGAGCAGATGATCGACACCATTTTGATTAAAGATCTCATCAGCAAGTTAAAGCCGCGGGAGAGGCAAGTCATTTTTATGCGTTACTTCCAAGACAAAACGCAAAGTGAAATTGCAAAAGAAATCGGCGTCTCACAGGTGCAAGTGTCAAGAATTGAGAAAAAGGTTATTCAGACGATGCGGATGCAGTTTCAGTGAAAAAGTTTGCCTTGCTGTAACACAAAACCCCGAACCCCATTGCGGCTACGCCACAGTGGGGTTCGGGGTTTTGTGTTACAGTGGTTCATATGATGTTCAAATCGTTTCGCCTGCTTTTCGCCCAGAGGCCATCGCCTTTGACGCCGCATATACCGCAGATTTTTTGTAATCGTTGTTCCAACGGTTGATGCCGATGTAGTCAAAAATAACAGCACCCGTATGGCGGCAGAAGCGATCCATTTGATCAAGGCAACTTAACATGCCATTGCCGGTGCCGCCAGGCGACACGACAAGCAAAATCGGTTTGCCAGACAATGCGCCGTTGGCGCCAAATTCGCATCGCCGTACGCGATCTAAGAAACTTTTCAGCCCTTCTGCCATCTCGCCCCAGTACACAGGGGTGATGAGACAAATACAATCTGCATGTTTCAGCAGGTCTTGGGCGTCGTCAAAGCCGTCTTTGCCAAAGGCACAGGTGTGGTTCTCGCGGCAGGTGCCCCAGCCGTTGCCGCAGACATGGCATCTTTCTAACTCATCTGTGCCGATAATACAGACGTCGGCGTCCGCGTCTTTGCCCCCTTGCACAATTTGATCCATAATCGAATGACATAAGCCGTCCGTTTTGGGGTTGCCAGAGATGATCACATACTTCATAATTTGTTCCTCCTCATACCGATATTTCTATACAGTATACGATAGATGCGCTGGATATAGAAGACACATCCTCATACCGCTTCAAGTACAGCGCGAAAAAATATGCGGGGACCAACACTCCGCACATCTGCGGCAGGGGGAGAGTGCTGGTCATTTTGAGCATAATAAAAAATCCAGTTCAAACCAGTTTTTCTGTGCTAGCCAAGGGGATGGAATGTGTAAATTTAAAGTGACTCTCCTTCATACCCTGTTTTAAGTAAAATTGATGACTCTTTTCTCTTGCTTTATTGCAACATACCTCAAGCTGTTGGCAGTCGTTCTCAATTGCAATTTCTTTTATTTGATTAAACAAGACACTTCCGATACCAGCCCCTTGTTGGCTTTTTGAAACAATCATTTCTTGTAATTCGCCAATTTTAGCACAATGATGGAGCAATTGCTGTATGTGTAAGCTTGCGAATCCGATAATACTTGAACCATCAAGCGCCAATAGATAATGGACATTGCTATTGTTTATATTGTTTTGATAAAGTTTAGAAAACTTATCTCTATCTAAATCTTCTGATTCAAGTTCACAAATCAACTTGTAAACATCATCTAAATGTTGCATAGTTGCATTAACTATTTCCAATAGGTCATCTCCTAGAAAATATAGAATTTTAAATACACCAGTTATACTGATTAGCGGATGAATTTGAAATAGTTTTGCGGCAATTCTCGGAACGCTCCAACTGAGATTTGCTGCAAAACTATTACTTTGGCCCGCTAAGCAGTATATTTATACAATTGACTTACTAGATCAATTACTCGGTTGGGTTTGTATCGCAATATTGTTTGGCGGCGCGACTAATCTCCTTAACGGACATACCAACAAATAAATTGTCTTCACGCCATTTTGTATAGTCAAATGGTTCTTTTAAAATTAACGTTATAAATTTTTCGGCATCAAGTATACCTAACTTTTCAGAAAGAAATTTCATACCAGTATCAAGTAAAACCATATCATTCACTATCCATCATCTCCTCATAAATACTTATAAATTGTAACGGATTGCACACAACAATCTTATCATTTTTATATTTTAAGATTCTTTTGTCAACAGTTATAAAACAGTCACAGTTTGCGGCCATCGCACAGGCTAAATGTAAAGCATCAAAGGCTTTAACACCACTCCATGTTATTGTTTCGGCTTGGTTTTCTATGTCGATACTAAAGTCAACATACTCTGTACTTAATTTTCGCCAAGCAGCTATTGCATTTTTCTTGGCTGTACTCACATTGTTGCCATTCTCATATTTTAATATATACGACCAAACCAAATCAACTGCTTTTTCAAGCACTAATTTTTGGATAAACAGTTTTGCCGTTGTTTCAAGCATAATTATGTCATGAGTTTGGTCATCATAAGGTCTGTTAAAGCAACAATTATCCAAGTAAATTTTTAATCTTTTCAATTAATCACCCCAATATTTAAAAAGTCAAAATCATATTAAAAATAAATTCATAGACGCACAGTATATAAATTAACTATATAATACCGCTTCAAGTATAGCGCGAAAAAATATGTGAATGATCAACACTCTCCCACCGTCCGTTTGCATCGGGGGAGAGTGTTGGTCATTTTGAGCATAATAAGAAATCCAGTTCAAACCAGTGTTCTGTCACCCAAAGTAGATCATCTTTAAAACGCTTTGGTGCTCCGTTACACTCTCCAAAAAATTCCGGCTGTATCCACCAAGGCGTTTCAATGCACCATGACAGCCGCAAAGTATCTGCTATAGTATGTAAAGTCAATGCTGAATGTTGTGAATAGCCTTCTAGGAACGCACCTACTTTTTCGGTGTTCATTCTATCGCCTTCCAACGCAAAAGACAGTATCGCTCTGCCTATATCGTGCCAAATACAGCTATAGCAATTGCGATCGAAATCAATGATGGCGGATACACCATCCACGTCGAACAAAATATTAGTGGAGTGAAAATCCTCATGGGCGAATCCTTTGGGAAACGCATCAAAAAAGTCTGTTGGAAGCTGTTTCAAAATCGGTTCTAGTGCAAGCAAGGTGTTTCGGTATTCAACAGGAGTATCTGGTGAGCACTTCATCATATGAGAGTGAAAATGTTCCCATAATAAATCCATCGTATAGCCGCCAAAAACGGGTAGGCACTCGACCGAAGGTGTTGGTATTTGTGAAAATGCTTTATGCATGACGGCGCAGGCGCTACCGAGGCTGCGCATTTGCGTCATTGTGATTGTGTCGGCGTTTTCGAGCTTTCCTGTATGAAAATCCATGACCATATAAGCTGTCGTGTCATCCAACCAATGAATGACGCGACCTCCACTCTGCCAAAGAAATGGACAAGGAACATCATTCTTTTTAAGGATAATCTGACGCTGTAGCGCGTCCTCAATTAGCGCAATACGTTCTTTGCGAAACCGCTTGAGGCTAAATTGTTTAACCAATAATTCGCCTTGTTCAGTAGATACCTTCCATTTGAGATTAAGCCATCCACCTGCTATCGGCGTGATTTGATTGAAAGTGATCCCATAGCTTTTTTCCAAGTCAGCTATAATACTTGCTTCCATGCATGGCACCTCCTAATATAGAATTTTCTTACCACAATTAATATGACGAAACATGGGTATGATCAGTAGGCGTGTTATTTTGGAACAATATGCTGAACATGTGAAGTGTTACCGAGGTCTGCCAACATTGTTTTAAGACATTCGGGGGCGATGATGTAATCATCTAAATCTTTGATGGGCAACCAATGCAACGTTTCTTTTATTCCTTGGTCTGTAAAACTATTGTCTAAAATATCCATAGCAGAAGTGCCTTTCATTAAATAGATAAAAACGACTTCATGGTGTTGTTGTCCTGAAATTTTAGTAAACCGTTCTTGGACAAAAGCAAGTCTGTCGATTTCGAGTTTGACCCCCGTTTCCTCAAAAACTTCACGAGTAACGGCTTCATTTGACGTTTCATTTATTCTAACCCGTCCCCCAACGGTATAATAGCACGGGTGGTCTTGGTGTTTCGTCATAAGCAGTTTATTTCCTCTTATAATTATCGCTGCAGCCCTGTAAGTAAAGCAACCTTGGGGTGTGCTAAATGATAAATTCTGATCATCCATAGATATCCTCCTGTGTAAGATATACATTTGCTAACCAAATAGCCAAAAGTAAAAAAGAGCCTTTACAGCCCTTTAAAATCACGCATTGCGTGGACGATGGTTACAATATTGACTTCTGCTTTACCAACTTGATAAATAATGTGATAACTACCATAAATAAGTTCTCGAATTTCATTGTTGCGAATTTCTGGTACGAACCTTCCGCTGAATGGAAATGTTGACAAGCGTTCAACAGTATCAAGGGCCATTCAATATGCATCAGGAATCAACCGCTGGATTGCTTCTTGTTGTGAAATGGTTTTGCCCTCTTTTATGTCTTTTATACCTTTTGAAATTTTTTGTTTTACATAAAATGTATAAATAACGTCGTCCCAAGTCGCTGTTTCTGGAAGCTCGTTGAGTGTTTGCAACGCCTCTTGTTTTATCGACATCGAAATCACCTCAGGACTATTATAGCAAATAAAAAGGTGAACATGCAATGATATTTTTAGTATGTCCTGCTTCCTATAAACGGCTACCTCCGCATTGCAACTCACACCGTGTTCAGTGTTCCTCAATAAAGTCAGCAATTAATTTATTCCATGCATCGGGTTCGTAGATTCCGATTTCTGTTGGCTGATTAAACAACAGATCAAGAAGGTATCTAGGTTTTTTGCCACCATTGTACATTGATTTAGCACATGTTACACAATATGTAACGACCTCTTCGCATTCCATCTCGTTGGCACGTTTAATCATATGTTTTTTGGCTTCGGCAACAGGCAGTGTTTTTACATAACTATTTCCGCAACAAACAGAATGTTCCCTTGTATGGAGTGGCTCAACCACTTCAATATTCATTTTTTTTAATAAGCTTCTGACAGCATCATGGACAGATTTTCCCGTTTTCGATGGACAAACATCATGGATTGACATTTTAGCACCACTATAATCAGGAAAAACAAAGTTGTTGCTCCGATCAAATAACTCCCATAGCGAAACCGTTGATATACCTTCATAAAGAGAGTTATATCGCTTGCCACACCCGGCACATGCGTTTATTACTTGCGTGCCACTGGGTAAGTTGGGTTCATGTCTACAGCAAATAGAATGCTGTTCTATCGTTTCAATTCCAGTATTCAAGAAATGAATCGCTTTTTCAACTAGGTTGTCGTCGTGGATCATTAATGCACAACCCGGCGCAAATACTTTACGCATATAAAGGCACTCTCCTAATCTAAATTCTCAAGCACACGTCTAACTTTTCAGTAACCGCAAAAAATATTTCTACTCTATACCACTGCTAATTCTATTATAAGAGAATTAGCAGCCAAAAACAAGAATACATTATTGTATCCATACACTTTAACATTCAAGGAGATTTTACTTTGGAAAACTATGATATCTACAAGGGCATTGCAGAACGCACGGCCGGTGATATTTATATCGGTGCTTGTGTTATAATAGGACAAACCTTGAAAGACATATAAGTAGAGGAGTTGAGAGAGTTTAGTGCAATAAATTTTTCAACCAAAGCCCCTAAGAAA
>JAVBJY010000081.1:0-3749 GCA_031546735.1 Eubacteriales bacterium | reverse complement strand
CACAATGGAGACGCAACCAGATAAAAGACGTTGTTCTACGGGTACTAAAGCTATTGGAGATTCACAGTCTACCAGTCATTCTTGAGAGTATTTTGAAGTATTACCATATAAAATTGCGGACTATGGAATACGTATCGTCAAAAGGTATCGACATCAGTAAATCTGATGATGGGTTTACAGAAACGCAAATATCTAAAGAGGGTGTCCGCTATATTATTATCTACAATGAGAAACATTCGCGCCGTAGAATACGTTGGACGATTGCTCATGAATTAGGACACATTTTCTTAGGGCATTTTGAACACCCTGAAACAAGTAAAGATTCAGAAGCAAATTACTTTGCGCAACAACTATTGATGCCCTTAGCCGTTTTAGATAAATTGGATTGTTGTGAAAGAAACTTAATTTCAGAACTATGTGACGTTTCATTATCGTCTGCCGATATAAGGTTAAACGGTTTTCAAAGAAGAAAAAACTATAAATCAAGTTTCGGCAACACACATCATGACATTAAATTCATAAAGCAGTTTAACGAAATGTTTATCCACGAATTTGCGCTAGAAATATGTGCTTAGAAAGGTGATGTGGAATGAAAATAGCAATCTACAGTAGAAAATCAAAAATGACTGACCGTGGTGAATCGATACAAAATCAAATAGAAATGTGCAAAAACTATGCTCTCGCTCATTTTGACATATCCGAGCAAGACATTAAGGTGTACGAAGATGAAGGATTCTCTGGCGGCAATGTAGACAGGCCTGAATTTCAAAAATTGATGAAGGATATTGCTAAAAAGCGCTTTACGGCTATTATGTGCTATCGTTTGGACAGAATTAGTAGAAACGTGCTTGATTTTTCTACCATTCTCGAGACTCTTAATAAATACAATACATCTTTTATCTCAATTACAGAACACTTCGACACCACTACGCCCATGGGGCGTGCCATGGTCAATATAGCCGCAGTATTCGCGCAGTTAGAGCGTGAGACAATAGCAGAGCGTATCAAAGACAATATGCGCCGACTTGCACTAACTGGCCGCTATATCGGAAGCACACCACCTCTAGGCTTCAAATCTGAAAGAATTGATTATGTAGACCCGAATGGCAATAAGAAAAAAATGCATAAGCTAGCACCAGTAGAAGATGATATAAATTTTGTCGAACTTATTTATAAGAAATACGCCGAACTTGAAAGCCTATCCAGAGTAGAAACATGGCTCATGCGAAACGATTATAAAAACAGAAACGGAAATTTTATTGGTGTATCCGAGTTAAGACGCATGCTAACAAATCCCGTATATGTACGAGCGAATGAAATGGTGTATGACTACTATGCATCAACCGGTGCGGATGTTGTGAACCCAAAAGAAGATTTTAACGGCAAGAATGGCATGCTGATCTATGGGAGACACGACAGAAACAACGGCGGATATGATCCAACAAAATGGACAGTCGTTATTGCAAAACATGATGGGGTAATACCCCCAGAAAATTGGCTTGCAATTCAGCATTTGTTAGAAGAAAACAAGGTTAAAGCCCCCAGAGCTGGCACGAGTAAAAACGGGTTACTCACTTCAAAAATCAAATGTGCCAATTGTGGTGGAACCATGGTACTCATTTATGGCAACGATCGCAAACGGCACTATTATAAATGCAGAAATAAAATAAAATCAAGGAAAGCACTGTGCAATACTAATAATATAATTGGTATAGATGCCGACAATGAGATCATTGATTTTATAAAGAATATATCAGAATCAAAAAACGCTTTGACCACAATGATTCAAAATCAAAAAAAGAGCTCCCCTTTGACCGAGACTGATTTGGATGCGACTGCATCAAATATAAGCAAATCAATCAAGGAAAGGGAAGCCGAAATAAAAAATTTAACATTGCAATTACGAAAGAACGAAAATTCCATTGCTGCCAAATACATAATCTCTGACATAGAAAATCTGGATAATGAGTTGACCGATTTAAAAAATCATTTACGCTTAATAGAGACGCAACAGGAGCAGATAGACAATTACAAAATAGAAGAGGAATTAACCGTCGCCAGTATCATTGACTTTAGCCGAGTTGCAGACAGCTTGTCGTTCGAAGAAAAGAGGAAACATATCAATAAACTCATCGATAGAATCTTGTGGGACGGCAAGAGTTTTTCTATACAATTTCGATAGTGTTTACACACTACCGCCATCAGATGGCGGATCAATTACGTCGCCTTCGCGAACTGTTTCGTCCCCGATTGTTGTACATTCTGCTGCTCTTGCAGGTCCGATGATGTCTGCTGTCAAACAATCTTGTTGACCGCATTGCAAATGATTACACCAAAAAAATCTCACTCAGTTGTTATAACCATATAATAATAAAACGCAAATCTATTTTCTTTTTTATTGTACACAATTTTATTGATGATCTGCTTGGCGGCGGTATTTTTTTCGGTATAACTGGCATCAGATAAAAGAATATCCAGTATGCTTTCCGTTTTATGTGGCAAGATGGAGAGGTCTTCCATGTTTAATTTTGTTTGTAATGACTCAATGGCGTGGGTTGCTTCTTGTATTTGTGTCGTGATGTTGTCTTTATTTTCTTTGTACTCTTCGGGTGCGTCGATGCCCCTCAATGCAAACTCTTTTGCACGCGCCAACTGTGTGTTCAGTTTGTCTATTCTTTTTTCATAACTTTCTATTTCGGCTTGTACGGCGTTTTCAGCCGAATTTACTTTTTGAAATTTTACTTTCGAGAGATGGCTGATATCTTCTGCCATTGTGTCTAGCACTACTTTTTCGATCTTGCTTAGGGTGATTCGCTGGGGTTCGTGGCAACCACCTGTCAAATATTTACTACATCGATACGCCCCTTGTTTGCCATTGTTTCCTTTGCCGTAGGATAGCGTCGTGCAACAGGCAGAGCACCGCAAGATACCTCGCAACCAATGAGTTGTAATTTCACCCTCTCGATTGTAGGGTAACATCTTGTTTTTTTTTCTCATTCGTAGCAATTGATTGGCTTTTTCCCATGTATCTATGCCGACGATGGCTTCATGTTTTCCGTCTACAATCATCGTGTCAGGGTTATCGAAGTCGTGTTTGCTTACAACACTTCCGGTGGGCGTCCAACGCATTTTTCCGACATAGGTTGGGTTGTATAAGATGTATTCGATTAATCTTGTGTCAATGGCATTGCCCATCTTTGTTCGATACCCCAACCCATTGATATGCTTGGCAATGGATCGCATGCTTGCGTTTTGTTCTGCATATTTAAAAAAAATTTGACGAACAGCCTCTGCTTCTTCCGGGTGTGGCGTAAGCAGTCCGTCTATCATGCGATAACCGAATGGTGCCGGGGTTTGGAGTTCGCCTCGCCGCGCCTTTTCGGTCATTCCCTTTTTTACTTCTTCGCTTAAATTTAAACTATAGTATTCTGCCATTGCTTCAAGCATCGCCTCAAGTATCACCGAAAACTTATCATCCTCTATCTGCTCGGTAATGCTGATAACCTTGATATGGCAATCTTTTCGAAGCAACGATTTATAGACGATGCTATCTTCTCTTGAACGTGCAAATCGGTCAAATTTATGCACCAATATGACGTCAAATGGTTTTGGCTTTGTCTTTGCGTGGCTGATCATCCGTTGGAAGGCCGGGCGCTTGTCAGCGCGCCGACCGGATATGCCCTCGTCTCTAAATATGTACGCATCTAAGAGTATCATGTTGTTTTTTCTGCATATTGTCGGATCGCTCG
>JAVBJY010000096.1:0-12065 GCA_031546735.1 Eubacteriales bacterium | reverse complement strand
GTTTTCGAATTTGAAAATTTTGCAAAAGGTACCATTGCTGTTGCAAAAGCACTCGCAGACATCGATGCCACCACCATCATCGGCGGTGGTGACTCTGCCGCGGCTGTACACCAATTGGGCTTCGGCGACAAGATGTCTCATATTTCTACTGGCGGCGGTGCCTCATTAGAATTTTTGGAAGGCAAAGAACTGCCAGGCGTCGTGGCAGCACAAGACAAGGCGTAAGCGCACGCAGCACTAGTTTTACCAACGATTGCCTTGAAGGATACTGCCAATTCTTGGGGCATAACAAAAGGGGCGTCTCAATGTAGTTCGAGATATGCCCCTTTCTCATTCTATCTGTATATTTGGGAGGTTTTTATATGCGTAAAAAAATCATTGCGGGCAATTGGAAGATGAACAAGACGCCAAAGGAAGCGGCGGCACTTGTCAACGTACTAAAAGCAAAGGTAGACACAGATAAAGTGGATGTGGTTTTTTGTGTGCCGTCTGTGGATTTGGTGACGGTTTCTGAATTGATCAAAGGAACCAACATCAAACTCGGTGCACAGAATGTTTATTTTGAAGAAAGTGGCGCATACACTGGGGAAGTATCCCCTTCGATGCTGACAGAAATCGGCGTAACGTATGTCATTATCGGTCATTCCGAAAGACGTGCTTACTTCTTCGAATCAGACGAAATCGTAAACAAAAAGGCAAGAAAATGTTTAGAGCATCAACTGATTCCGATTGTTTGCGTGGGCGAGTCGTTGGAGCAGAGAGAACAAGGCATTACCATGGACTTGGTGCGCTTACAAACAAAAATTGCGTTTAAAGATATATCCGCAGACGATGCCAAAAAAATCATCATTGCCTATGAACCAATCTGGGCGATCGGCACAGGCAAAACTGCGACGAGCCAACAGGCGCAAGAAGTATGCGCGGGCATTCGCCAAGTGATGCAAGAGATTTATGACGAGGCTACTGCCATGGAAATCCGGATCCAATACGGCGGCAGTGTGACGGCAGACAACGCGGCCGAGCTATTTGGTATGCCAGACATAGACGGCGGGTTGGTAGGCGGCGCAAGCTTGAAGGAACAGTTTGCAGACCTTGTGAACTATTAAAATGAGGAGACAACATGTATGAATAAACAAACAACAATATTAATGATACTGGACGGTTTTGGTATTAACGAAAAGGAAGAAGGCAACGCCATTAAACTGGCAAACACGCCCAACCTTGATAATATCACCGAAAACTATCCATGTGTAAAAGGATATGCAAGCGGCTTGGCCGTAGGGTTGCCAGACGGACAGATGGGCAACTCTGAGGTGGGTCATCTCAACATGGGCGCGGGGCGCGTGGTCTACCAAGAACTCACACGCATCACAAAATCCATCCATGACGGAGATTTTTTTGAAAACAAAGAAATACTACAGGCGATTGAAAATTGTAAACGATTTGATTCGGCGCTACACTTATACGGCTTGCTCTCAGACGGGGGCGTTCACAGCCACAACACCCATATCTATGCCCTTCTCAAACTTGCGAAAGACCATAACCTCTCGAAGGTGTATGTACACGCATTTTTAGACGGACGGGATACACCGCCCACCTCTGGTGCCTCTTATATACACAGCCTTGAGAAAGAGATGGAGACAATCGGCGTTGGAAAAATCGCCTCGATCATGGGTCGATATTATGCCATGGACAGAGACAACCGTTGGGAACGCGTGAAGCTGGCGTACGATGCATTGGCACTTGGCAAAGGCGACACGAGCGAAAGTGCGACACAATGCATCGAGCATTCCTATGAAAAAGGAATTAACGACGAGTTTGTCGTGCCCACGATTATCATGCACAATGATATGCCGACGGCTACCATCAAAGAAAATGATTCGGTCATCTTTTTTAACTTTAGACCAGACCGGGCAAGAGAGATTACCCGTGCGTTTTGTGACCCTGATTTTGCAGGCTTTCCACGTCCGAACGGCATGTTCCGCTTAGAATATGTATGCTTTACAGAGTACGACATTACGATTCCAAACAAATTGGTGGCGTACAAACCGCAATCTCTTGACAAAACCCTCGGTGAATATTTGGCCAGCCTTGGCAAAACCCAACTTCGCTTGGCAGAAACAGAGAAATATGCACACGTTACGTTTTTCTTTAACGGCGGTGTCGAGAAGCCAAACGAAGGCGAAGACAGAGTTTTAGTCCCCTCCCCTAAGGTGGCAACCTATGACCTACAGCCTGAAATGAGCGCATACGGCGTGACAGACGCATTGGTTGAAAACATAAAATCAGGCAAATACGATTTGATCATTATAAACTACGCAAACCCTGACATGGTTGGGCACACCGGCATCATCCCTGCGGCGATTAAAGCCATCGAAGCGGTTGACTTGTGCTTGGGTCGGGTTATGAAGGCGATCATCGAGACTGATGCACAGATGTTTTTGTGTGCAGATCACGGCAACAGTGATCAACTCATCGATTATGTAACGCGGGAACCATTTACAGCCCACACCACCAACCCTGTGCCATTTGTACTTGTAAATTGCAAAAAAGCTGTCGGCTTACGAGATGGCGGCAAGCTCGCAGACATCGCCCCTACCCTTTTGGAGATGATGGGCATTGCGAAGCCGGAAGAAATGACGGGTACATCATTGTTGATTGTGTAATCAAAAAAACAAGTCAAGTGAGCGGAAGATCGACCGCTAGCTTGACTTGTTTTTTTCACACGTTTTATACCCTAACCAAGGTAAACCTATAACGCACTTATGTTGCTTAGCGGCTCCATCGAAGAAAGGTCACTCCAAACGAAAGCCTTTATTTTAGCGGCTGTCGTATTTGCTGGCAATGTAATTAATACGTCAAATGTCTCCGTTTTATGCACATCAAACAGCATTTTCACGCGAGTGAGTGTTATCAGCCTATCCTCCGAATCGTATACCCCAATAATTAAACAGTCCTCTTTATCTCTTTCCAGGTTTTTAATTAGTTCTGTCTCTACAACAAACGTACGCACATTTATAAGGTTTTGCAACTTATTTCCATTCTGATCGGTTACCGATAGCCCTGTTATTGTATAGATTGTTGCTGCCAAAACGCTGAACTGTGCGCCAACAGTTGTCGTTGCGTCGTTATTACCCCTAATGGTTATTGTTTCGTTATGTACGCCGACTGCTAGCATTGGTTTAGGTTGCACCGTAAATGTCGCTGTGCCACCAGCCATTAGATTGGTTGTGGAAAGCGCACCAATTATATAATCCGTAGACGTTGGTTGTATCAGTTTAATTGCACCAGTGCCTGTGTTTGTTATGGTTACTGTCTGTGCCGTCGGCTGTGTATATCCGTTTTGTAGCGAGCCGAAATCGTTCAGTGCAGAGGCGGACATGATATAACTATCATCAAAAACAAGGATGGGATAGCCGTTGTTTATACACGTAGCATCTACTTTCCACACGGCATATTCAGCAGAATAGCCATTCAGTAATTCGACTAGTTCAGAAGATTTCATGGTCGCTGGTGATATAGAAGTGATACCGATATTATTAGGATCGACACCATAACTGACGCCAACGCCTTGCTTTGCATTGACGTCACGAGCGACACCCTGCACGATTTGATCGGAACTTACATCCCAGTAACAATTAATCATCGCCGCCTGATTATACCCTACAATTGCGCCTACCATCGACACGCTTGTTTTGCTTGTTGTCGCAGATATTGCGCCAACATTATAACAATTTATGGTTTGAAACCCACTATTATTGCCGACTATACCCCCAGCTTCATTGTAAAAAGCAGCACCTGAGCCGCTTATTGTCGCCATATTATAGCAATTAATAATTTGGCAGTTGTAAAGATAATTGGTAGAGCCGCTACCTGAAGTTTTAGCGTTAAATGCGTATCCAACAGTACCTCCAATATAATTATAAGAACTTGCAGCGTCTGCAACAGCTGAGATACTACCCAAGTTATAACAATTTTGAACAACCGTAGTTGCGCCTGCTACGTTCGGAGAATAAAATTCTAATGTGCCTGCTATGCCCCCTGAATAATACTTGGGATATTGATAACCGCTACTTCCTACTTTGACGTCAATAGCGCCAGTATTATAGTCGCCTAAAAGTGTAATCTCTCTAAAGCTACCAGATCCAATTATGCCACCCGTATACACATTATTAGAAGCCGATACACTTAATTTTCCTGAATTATTACAATTAACAACACGCGTTGAACTATCATTGTATCCGATAATGCCACCTGTATAGATACTGCTGCTATCGGAACTTGACTTTGAAGTGACCGTAATCGCAGCAGAATTAGAACAATTGATGATATTTTTCTCTGAATTGGAGCCTCCTCGTACCGAACCCGCTATGCCACCAACATAAGAAGTATAATCGGATAGAACCGTAATGATACCACCAACCGAACAGTTTTCAATCGTACTGTTATCGTCAACCAATCCTGCGATGCCACCTACTTGCGGAGTAGCACCTATGCCACTTAATTCCGCTTTGATATCGCATTGAGTAATTGCGATATTTTTCACTACTCCAGAAACATAGCCAAAAAGGCCACAATATAGTGTGCGTGTACCTTTCCTGTTTATTCGTAAGCCACGGACTGTGTAGCCATTTCCGTCATAGCTACCTGTAAATCTATCGTAATTGTCACCTATGGGTAACCATCCGTCACCTACATTATAATAAGCCCCACCGCTGGATACAGCCGACGTGAGATCAATATTGGCGGCTTGGATGAAATCTTTATCCAAGTAATACCTTACTGCATTCAGTTGGTCTACGGTGGCAATTTTATACGGATCCTCTTTGGTTCCAGCGCCTCCCGCAAATACACTTGCAGCCGACACCGTAACAAGTGGCATCGACTGCATAAGAAAAGCCATTACAAGAAACAGAGAAATACTTTTCACAAAACGCGACAGTTTCGCATCCTTCTTGGCCTTACAATTTTTCATCCTACAACACTCCAATTCATCTCTTTTTGCAATATGCGTGCTCTCCTTCTAAAACACCCTAAAAAGGTTTCATCATAACAAACATATTGCTTTATTCAGATAATATCATTGTTGTCGAAAAAACACAAGAATTTAAGAGCCACTCGGATTCTTTGGGGCTGTTGGCAACTGCAAGTATGTGGACGGCACATCTCCATTGAAGATGGTATTCACCAGCATGACCTTGCGGTCAATGGCGATAGAGCTATCTTGTAACGGGTTAACGATGCGCAGTGTACATTTGATTGTAAGCCAGATTTGAAAATTGATTTGGTTGATGCCGACCGAGTCGAAAGAGGTGAGATAATCGACTTGCGCATTGCCCATGGGCAGCAACGAGAACTTGACCTTGGGGCCATAGTTTGAAAAAATATAACTGCCCAAGAACGCGCCAGAGGGGATCTCAATGCTTTTGTCGCCGGCATTGTTCAGTTCAGAGGAGGCACGTATCGCTATTTTGGAGCACACATTGTTGACCAAAAGCGTATCCACGTTTAAATAACTCCCGCCTTTTTGCACGGAGGGCGTGCGCTGAAAAAAATCTGGCGAGGTGAGATGCATTTCTTCTATGGTTTGGCTGATCGCATCATCGATGACCCGGTTCGCGCGGGTGGTGGCTTGGTTTTGTGCAATGACCAAAAGAGTGGGCAGTGTTTTTTTATCAAACTGTAGCACCACCACGACAGAAAAAATGATCACGATAAAAAATGTGAATGACAGCGTTAGCTTTAACTTGGCCAAGAACCCCTTCTTCTTGGCTTTTTTTGTGGGCGGGGTATACAAATACCGGCCGTGTCGATAAAAAAATTTAGACATGCACATTCCCCCTCATTTTCAAAATTGCACAGACATACGGAACTGTATCGTCTCTGCGCATAATACAATTTACATACATTATATGCGCCAGAATAAATATAGCATGCGCGTTTACAATATTTTCTTTCTTAGTTTCAATAGTTCTGGTATAATGTTACTTCATAAAGGAGGATTTGGAAATGAGTGACACACAAGAGCGCAATACATCAGGTAGACGAAAAAGGAAAGCGAAGAATAAAAAAGTAAAGAATAGCATCGTTTTGATTTTGTTCAGGATTGTACTGGTTATCTGTTTAATACTGATTTTTGCCGTATCGGGTGCCGTTATCGGAGCCGTTTTTGGCATTATTCAAGGTGCACCCGAGCTCTCGATGATATCGGTGAAGCCAGATGTATACACCTCCATTTTGTATGATGCAAAAGGGCAAGAAGTCGACAGGCTACATGGTGGAGAAAACAGAGAATACGTTACCATCGACAAAATCCCCAAGAACATGCAAAATGCAATCGTAGCCATCGAGGACGAACGATTTTATTCACACAACGGCGTCGATATCCGCGGTATGTTTCGTGCCGCCTACAGCACCCTCATGGGCAAAGGCGTGCAAGGTGCCAGCACCATTACCCAACAGCTGATTAAAAACAATGTATCAAAAATTTCAAAAAATAACCTCGAGTCAAAAATAAGAGAGCAATACTTGGCCGTTAAGTACGAAAAGTCATTAAAAGAAAGTTTAGGCAGCAAAACAGCGGCTAAGAAATATATTCTAGAACTATACTTAAACACAATCGGCTTGCATCATGGATACAGCGGCGTGCAGGCGGCGTCACTTGGCTATTTTGGCAAAGATACCAGTGAGCTTGACTTGGCCGAATCTGCCGTGATTGCGGCAATTACAAACAATCCATCTTATTACACCCCAAGGGTGAAACCTGAGAACAATCGAAAAAGAGTTATTCTGATTCTCAATAAGATGCTAGAGCTTGGCATGATTACGAAAACGGAACATGATGACGCCCTTGCCGAGGACGTCTACGCAAAAGTGTCGGCCACAGGGCAGATCATTCAAAAAGAAGGAACCGTGCACAGTTACTTTGTTGACAGCGTGTTCGATTCTGTTTCAAAGGATTTACAAGCGAAATACTCCATCAGTGCCACCCAAGCGAATAATATGCTTTATAACGGCGGTCTTCAGATCTACATGACGCTAGACACAAGCATGCAAAAAATCATGGACACTGCCTTTTTGGATGATGCGTTGTTTTCGGCCAAAGACTTCCGGGTAGACATTCGGTATGTTGCCACGGCAGAAAATGCAACCACAAAGAAACAGCACAACTTCGATTTTCAGGAAATGGTAAAATCAAAAGCTGATGCTGACGACTTTGTTGTGGCCAAACGAGCAGAAATCACAGCGCAGTTAGAGCCGGGCGAATCCATCATTGCTGAAAAAATCGAACCCATCTCACAGCCTCAGGCGGCCATGGTCATCATGGATTACTACACCGGCGAAGTAAAAGCGCTGACAGGCGGACGGGGTCCCAAAATGGTGGATCGTTCGTTAAATCGTGCCACCGACTCGCCAAGACAGCCGGGCTCGGTGTTCAAGGTGCTTGCCTCATTTGCGCCGGGTATCGATTTAAAAGTGTTGACACCCGCAACGGTTATCGACGACGTGCCCTATACAAAAGGTGACTACTCACCCAAAAACTGGTACAAAAATCCGTCATATCGTGGGCTCTCTACCATTCGAGATGGTGTAAGAGACTCTATGAACATCGTAGCGGTAAAAGCGATGGATAAAGTCGGCGTTTCAAGATGCTTTGATTATTTAAAAAATTTCGGCTTCACGACCCTCGTCGACCGAGAAGAAATTAACGGCAAGATTTTTTCAGATATCAACGAAGCGACTGCCCTTGGCGGGCTTACGTACGGCGTAACCCAGATTGACGTAACTGGCGCTTTTGGTGCCATCGCCAACGGCGGAAACTACAACAAACCAATTTTATACACAAAGGTGCTAAACCATGACGGTCAACCACTTCTTGAGAATGTACCAGCACCACGACAAGTGCTTAAAAAGACAACCGCGTTTATGCTAACCGATATGATGAAAGACGTTGTCAACGCCGGTACAGGCGGCTCTGCAAAATTTAAAAATTCAAAAATGAATATCGCAGGCAAGACAGGCACGACAACAGATTCGAGAGACTTGACCTTTGTCGGGTATACGCCCTATTATGTGGCGGGCATTTGGATGGGTTACGACCGACACGACAAAAAGGTGACGGGCATGACCAGTACGAATCACCACACGCTTTTATGGAGCCATATCATGGAGCAAGTCCATCAAGGGTTAGAAAACAAAGAGTTTGTACGACCAGAGGGCATTACAACAGCCTATATTTGTCAAGAATCGGGCAAAATCGCTGTAGCTGGCTTATGTGATGCCGACCCAAGAGGCAACCGCGCCCGCACAGAGTTTTTTGAAACGGGTACACAGCCCACAACCTCTTGTGACGTGCATGTCAAAGTCACGTATGATACGTCTACTGGCATGGTCGCGAATGAATTTTGCCCCAAAGACGTTGTAAAGACGCGGGTAGGCATTGCGCGCCCTACGCCTTACAAAGGGTCTGAGGTCATCGGCGACGCCCAGTACGAAATACCGTATGGTGTTTTGCATGGGGAAATTTGTACCGTACACACAGAATATGGCGCGACGGGTACCGCTACAGCCAACCCGACAGACGAAAATGGAAATCCGCTGATGAGCGAACCCGAAGCGGAAACAGGCGGCAACACGAGCCACACCGCCGCACCAGCCGACGGGCAAACCCATGCAACCCAAGCGCCACAAGCGCCGGTTGTACCTGAGTGGTATCGAAATGTGCTACCCGATATCACAGCGATGCCTGTACCGGCTCCGACCACGGCCGTAGAACAGGTGCCCACAGCGGCACCTGTCGAAGCCCCCGTCGTAAAAGAGCCGATTATGCCCGAGACAACACAGCGGACAGACGCAGTATTTGACGAGCCTGTCTCTGTAGACGGCTTCCAGTCGCCACAATAAGAAGGAGTGTTTTTGCGATAGAAACAATAGCAGAAAAGACCAGAGCCATCATACGCAAGTATGATTTCATGGTAAAGAAAAATTTCGGACAAAATTTTTTAACCGACCAACATGTGCTAGATAAAATTGTTTTGTCGGCAGATATAACAGACGAAGATGTCATCATCGAGATCGGACCGGGCATCGGCACGCTGACACAAGCGTTGTGTAAAAACGCACACAAGGTCATCGCCGTTGAAATTGATAAAACACTGATCCCGATTTTAGAGGAAACACTGGTGGATTACCACAATCTACAAATTATTAACGAAGACATTTTAAAGTTCGACTTTTACAAGATTTTTGAGCAGTATGCAGGCAAGCGGTTTAAAGTGGTGGCCAACTTGCCGTATTACATTACGACCCCCATTATCATGGGGCTTCTCGAACGAAAAATGCCCCTACACAACATTACCGTAATGGTGCAAAAAGAAGTCGGGTATCGCATGAAGGCGATGCCCGGCTCTAAAGATTATGGCGCACTGTCACTGGCCATTCAATATTATGCCGTGCCCTACTTGGTAGCCAATGTGCCCGAAAATTGCTTTATGCCACGACCGAATGTGGATTCGGCCGTCATTCAGCTCACCCTGCACCCTGCGCCCCCTGTCTCGGTTTCAGACGAAGCCGTTATGTTTAAAATCATCAAATGCGCCTTTGCCCAGAGACGAAAAACATTGGTCAACTGCCTGTTCAACACAGGTGACTTTGGGTGGTCGAAGGAACAATGGGCGCAATTTTTAAAAAGCATCGGGTTTGACGAAAGGGTACGAGGCGAATCGTTAACACTTGCACAGTTCGCCACCATCACCCAACATTTTCTTGACGTTTGGATGTGAAAAAATGTCTGGTAAGCTGTTTAAAATTTTTATCGTTCTGTTTGTTGTTGCGTTTTTGGCCATTATTATGTTGGTCTCACCCATTTTTCATGTGACAAATGTAGAGATTACAGGCATCAATAAATTAAAAAAAGAAAATATCATAGAGACGCTAAAGCTAAAAGGTGGCACAGAAAATATTTTCGCCTTTAATTCCATAAATGCAAAAAAAATCCTAAAGGCCAATGCGTATGTGAAAGATGTATCCATCCGAAAAATCATTCCTGACACTCTCCAAATTAACATTAAAGAGCGGGTGCCGCGCGGCTATATCCAAAATTCGAACGCATATCTTTACATCGACGGGGAAGGTCGTGTGCTAGAGACAAAAGCCGCAAAAGACGAAAAACTCCCCCTTCTTGTCGGGCTACAATTTGAACAAGCGGTCATTGGACAAATCCTTGACGTGGCAAACAAAGAATCTTTTGCCGTTTTAATCGACTTATCGAAGCAATTAGAAAAGTACTCGCTGTATGAAAATATTTCGGGTGTTGACATTTCGGATATTGACAATATCCATATTTTCGTGAATAATGATAATCTAGATGTATGCTTTGGTAAGTATATGAATGCTGACTGGAAGATTAGCGCTATTAAAGAAATATTGGCTAATATCAGTGCATCTTATAGAGGGCAGTTGTTGGTGGGCGACAAGGGCGACGATATCATCTTTGTTCCTTATAGATAAATCGTTCGTGACAAGTTCGTTAAATTTGTATATTTTACTATAGCAAAGCACGACGCTTTGCTGTATAATAAAGTGATATATGCGTAGGGAGGGATACCGTTTGTTAGAGATAGTTACAGATTTATTTGGTGTTGCAAAAATAATCGTGATCGGCGTTGGCGGTGGCGGCAATAACGCTGTCGACAGGATGATAGATGACAGCGTTGATGGTATTGAGTTTATTTCTGTCAATACAGACAGACAAGCACTTGGAAGATCAAAAGCATCGATTAAAATTCAATTAGGGGACAAGCTTACGCGCGGTCTTGGTGCCGGTGGAAATCCTGAAATCGGCATGAAAGCGGCACAAGAATCTAAGGATGAGCTTACACAATCATTAAACGGTGCAAACATGGTGTTTGTTACCGCGGGCATGGGAGGCGGCACGGGTACGGGTGCGGCCCCAGTCATCGCCGGAATCGCCAGAGACATGGGCATCTTAACCGTTGGTGTCGTTACCAAGCCTTTTAATTTTGAAGGCAAAAAGCGGATGCGCAACGCAACCGAAGGCATCGAAGAACTAAAGAAAAATGTAGACACACTTGTCGTCATCCCTAACCAAAAGTTAATGGATGTGATTGACAAAGACACGTCGCTTGTCGACGCGTTTAAAAAGGCAGACGAAGTGTTGCGCCAAGGCGTGACCGGTATATCTGACTTGATCTCCAAGCCAGGTATGGTCAACGTCGACTTTGCCGACGTGAAAACCGTTATGTCTGGCAAAGGCATCGCGCATATGGGCGTCGGACGTGCATCAGGCAAAAACAAAACCGAAGCCGCAGCAGAAATGGCGATTAAAAGCCCACTTCTTGAAACATCGATTGACGGTGCCAAGAGCGTGCTCATTAATTTCTCTGGTGATTTAAGCTTAGGCTTGCTCGAAACAGAAAATGCAGCCAACTTAATCGGAGAAACGCTTGATCCGGATGCAGAAATTATTTTTGGTACCTCCATCAACGAAGACTTGAAAGATGAAGTCATCGTAACGGTGGTCGCAACAGGTCTCTCTAGCCCTGATTCTTTTGCACGGACAATTTCGTCCATGCATATGAGCAACGAGCAAAAATTGCCTAGAGCCTCTGAGCCGGTACAAGCCCGTGACGAGCAAGAGGCAATCAGAAACTTTAAGCTTCTTAAATCAGAAGAGGAAACGAGTGCGCCAAAGACAATCGACATCCCTATTTTCTTGCAAAGAAAAAATAAATTCTAAACACATACATAGCGACCAGAGAAAAGCCCCAATAAAATTTGGCATTCAAATTTTATTGGGGCTTTTCTCGCCGCGCGGAATTTCTTATTTTATCTGTACGATTGTGGCTCTGCACAAACAGTAAGTTTTTAAAGGACTACGAAGAATTGAATTACTGGTCGCCAAGCGCTGCTATAGTAGTTATAATCGTAGACAAGCACGAGTGCATAAGGGCGTATTTGTTTGTTAGGCTTGCGACCTGAAAGGAGGATTGATTCAATCCAACTGGAAGGGAGGTGTAGCCAAAATGTCAACTTTTGAATTGATT
>JAVBJY010000134.1:0-11925 GCA_031546735.1 Eubacteriales bacterium | reverse complement strand
TTGCCATAATTGCTCTTTCCATATTGCTGATGGACACGTCATTTATTTCTCTTGTCATATATGCGATGGCACCATTTTCAATTAGCAAATCCTTTAATTTTAACCCAACTTCAAGATTAAGTTCGTATTCTGGTTTTCCTGTCGAAACACCACTTGTACCAGAAGTCACTTTAGCCTTTATTTCCTCGGTAGTCGGTGCTATCCGCTCTTTGCTATTATCAGCTTTCAATTGGTGACCTGGATCAATGAAAATAATTTTATTGTGCAAAGTCGATTGTTCTGTACTGTTTACTTCTGAATTAATTGTAGTGTCAATATTATCTGTCTTCTCCATATCCTTGTTAGTTTCGTCTGTTTTATCGGGTATTATCGTCAATTTCTCTGTCTCCATTGCAAGGGGTGCTCCTGATGACAGGTGCACCCCATTGTCCGCGATAATTCCGCTTGATTCCTTGTTTTCATTCAGTACCACTTTGCTCGAATATTTATCCGTCATGGTTTTAGATGAACAACCTACGGCAGTAATCAAACCTAAAAGAACAACCAAAAACAGTAACGACTTACCCTTTTTAAGACCAAGCATTTTTTTTATAAAAAATCACCTCTCCGAGTCGTATAATTTTCTGTATTCTGTAATTTTTTTGAATTTATCCGAATAATTCCATATATCCATCATGTTTCATATTGAGAGATTTTAAAATTTAGATGGATGGAAATTTATCGGCTACAATGCTTTTTATTCTGGCAAAAACTTCTTCGCTGTTGGCGAGTTTATCAACATTTTCCATATTCAGTAATTCTTCCAAAATCATGATGTACATGTTGCCCATTGCAAGAGTTAGCGCTGAAGCTGTAGAAGCAGAAATTAAACCGCCTAACGCAGATCCGCAGCCTGGAATTAGTTTCAGAAGATTTGCAACAATTGTCTTGCCTACGAATGTTGCCCCAGATGAACCAGCCAATGTGCTGACGATTGCTGTTATCATTGATTTTTGCATATTCAAGCCAAAAATCGTTGTTATGTGGGCGATCATAATAACTTGATTTCCAATTAGAAGCGGTGCATCAGACCAGGGTATTGGCGAGAAGCCTGTTGCAAAGGCTGCCTTACAATAACGGTCTACGTATTTCTTAGCCAATGTTACTTTAGACGCAATATCAACGTTCTGCGCATTGATAAAAGAACGTTTAACCGAGTCTGGTAACAACTTTACCGTCTCTCGCACCAATTTATCTAAACCATATGCCTTGATTGTCTGCTCTTCATCTATTTCGCAGTCTTCTGCCAGAATTGGGATGATAGCCGTGACATTCAAGTCTTTCGTTTCCAAGAATTCGACAAATTTCTTTGCATTTTTTTTGATTATGGACTGTGTGAGGATAAGGATTACAGGTACGTTGGCGGCATTTCTGCTGTCTAGAAGTGTTTGAATCCATTTGATTTCGGATTCTTCAATTCGATGGCCATTGCTATTGACGCAATACCAAATGACGTGGATAAAATCTTCTGTCTTATTTTGTTTCAATTTTGATCGTATGGTGTTGTTTATTTCGCTTCTAATTTCAGCTTGAACGGCAGAATCCAACTCCAACCCCCTTGTGTCGTATATCCGCACCGGTACGTCTTCGCGTGTAATTATTTTCATATTAGTTGTGATGGGCTCACCGATCCCTGTATCTGCCAAATGTTCACGGAATATATTATTGATGAGCGTGCTTTTGCCTACACCCGTCTTACCGCAAACGATTATGTTGGCAGAAGCCATGTTTCCAAGTTCTTCTTTTAATGCTGCAAAAATATCAAATACGATGTCTTGTACGTTTTGATAGCCAGCTTCATTGGTATATTGATAATTAATCATTTGTACCCCTCCAAAATTATAATCGAATGGTATTTCTATAAGTAGTATACAGCATAATTCGCCCCAAATCAACTCTAAAGGCGTTTTATTTACAATCTAAATATACACTATTGACGTTTGAACCTTGCACTTTTACTCTTTACAATGATTATAGCGGATTAACGAATCACCAAGAGAATTAAACTGCTGTAAAGGGTGAGAATTATGACAAGTATAAGCAATCAAATGGGAAAAAGAATTAGAGAATATAGAAAGAGAGCGGATTTGACACAAGAAAGTCTTGCTCTGAGTGCTGGAATCAATGTTTCTTTTCTAGGGGATGTAGAAAGAGGGTTGAAGAAACCTTCAATAGAAAGTTTGGAAAAACTATTAATGGCTCTTGATGTGACATTTCAGGATTTTTTTGATTTTGAGACAGAGATAAAAACATTTAAAGACAGCACGGCGCTGGAAAAGTTAAATTTAGAATTACAGAGTCGCTCTAATGAAGAAATTGATTTGATTTATAATATCGTCAAGCAAGTGTTGATGTTTGATGATAGAAAATAAAGTTTATTCTTTGTAGGACATGTAGCAGCCTGTATCCTTTTTTGTCACTATTATTGTCGCATTGATATGGCTACCAAAGTTTTTGGATATGGATTGATTGGCAGAGCAGATGGTTATGATTTGAAGATTGCTGTCGCTGTCTGATTTTTGGAGCTTAAACACTGTCTCTTTTTCGTCGGGGCAATACAGTTCGCACAAATACCACAAAAAATTTGTCAGTGAGATAGGAGCATCTGCACGAAGTTTTTCTGAAATAAACTGTTTTCGCAATGGATATACACTTTCCTTTCATACGCTAGGACATTTTAACGTTCTAATGATTTTTGCTGATGCAACGTGATGAGTGTGTCGAGTTCTTGGCTTTTTCCGAGGATTTGTTCGCTAGGCTCATGGTTATTATTTGATGCCGATTGTTCAATCAAGGCATTTAACTCTGAGCGCTTTTCTTCTATTCGTGAATAGAGGGTACTTGCATCTAACTGTTTGTAGTCCATCATGTCATCTCCTTCTTTTTATATTTTTGTGACAAGCAAATAATATATATATGAAAAACCAAGCCAACAGCTTAAAGCCAAAGGGCGAAGGAAGTTAGGGTACATTCTCCCCGTTTTATTTTAGAGATGATTGTTTGAAGAGCCATGAGACAAAGCAAATATTTGCTTTGTCTCATGGCTCTCTTTTTTTAGAACAATTTAACTTTGCAATTCTGCTTGTTAAAATGTTGTAAAACGGCTAAAATGAAAAAAATAGCAATTTATGTACAGCGTAACGGATTAGTGTCCGAAAGAATCAATAGAGGAGGAGCGTCTCATGCCAATATCACCATTCCATGCCTACTATAAAGCCCGAGAGCTATCAAACCTAGCGCATGGAAATGACAAACTCGTTCCTGTGTTTTCTTCTTCGAATATTGAAATCTATCCGTATCAAATTGCTGCGGCACTGTTCGCGTTGCGTTCTCCCTATCTGAAAGGCGTTATATTGTCCGATGACGGTTCATTAGGGAAATCCATTGAAGCAATGATGGTTATTACTGAAAAATGGTACGAGGGTAAACAACGGATTTTGATTGTTGTGCCAACGCCCCTGTTGTACCAATGGTCTGAAATTGTTGAAAGTCATTTTTCAATACCGCTGGTTACAATGGATAGCGGCACTGTGTTTAAAGAGCAACAGAGAAATGGTAATCTTAATCCATTTCTGCAAGATGCTGTGATTATAACAACATATGATTTTGCGGCTGAACATGCAGATGATATATCGCAAATACATTGGGCAGTGACAGTGTTCGATGAGGCTCATCATCTCAGACGGATATACACGGGAGAAAACAAAGGTGCAATGGTCATTCGCGAAGCCGTTACTGATTCATTCAAGCTGTTACTAACCGCGACGCCTATGCAAAATGACATCATGGATTTATATGGCCTTATTTATTTCATAGATGATACGGCTTTGCCCGATGCGGATAGTTTTTACAAACGGTATTTTCGCAGGCCTGAAAACTATGAGGAATTGGCAATGCGTGTTAGTCGGTTTTGTTATCGCACGACACGCGCACAAGTTTCCACTTATATAAAAATACCCGAAAGAATACCTATAACCGTAGAATTTTCGCTAACAGTCGAAGAACAGAGCGTTGCAGGTATGCTGAATGAGTATCTCGGCAGAAATATAAAGTACGCCTTTCCAAAAATGGAGCTGTATGATTTGACGTTGATGCTGTTTCGTAATTTATCATCATCAAGCTTCGCGTTGTTAAAAACCTTGCGAGGAGTAGAGTGGCGCTTGGTGGGAATGGCAAACGACCACAATAATCCTGCAATAAAAGAGGAACTTGCCTTTATAAGAAGAATGGTGCATACACTGGAAAGCATCAAAATAAATGCAAAAGGCGTAGAACTCATAAACGCGCTGAAAAAATATTTCACAGAAACCAAACAATTAGGTGCAAATAAGAAAGCGCTCATCTTCACCGAAAACAGAGCAACGCAAAACTATTTGTTTGAATTATTGAATGTGGGCGAATACAAAGGCGTGGTTTTGACGTTTAACGGAGATTCAAGTCGTGATTATACAATCATAGAGCGTTTCAAAAATGAGGCTGTCATTCTCATTGCGACAGATATAGCGTGCGAAGGGTTTGGCTTAGAATTTTGTTCATTTGTTATAAACTATGACTTGCCCTACAACACATTAAAGATAGAACAGCGGATCAATCGTTGTCATAGACAGGGGCAGCAATCAGACGTCATTGTCTTAAATTTTCTAAATCGAAACAATTTCGCTGATGTGCGTATGTTAGAGTTGATTAATAAACATATTTTGCAATTTGATGGTATTATTGGTTTATCGGATGATGTTATTGGACATTTTGGTTCTGATGCTCTGAACAATTTCGAAGAGATATTCGCAACTGCACGGTCAAAAAACGAGCTAAACGAGACGTTTGATGGAATCTTAGAAGTATATACAGAACGCAATAAAAAGCTTGTAAAAACAGCAGAACAATCGCTATTTACATCATTCAAACAAGATATAGCCGAAAACGTAACCATCACACCACAATATATGAAGCAGCGCACCGAACAAGTAAACGATGACCTGTGGAAAATCACAAAATACTTTTTTGAAGGCAAGCAAGGATATCATTGTGAAGATGACACACGTACACTCCAAATAGGCATACAACCGCAAAAAGTGTTTACTGGCGCACATTTGGGGCGAAGAGAATATAGCATAGATGATCGGTCTTTGCCCAAATCTGGTTGGCATACGTTGACAGGGACGCTTGCCAGAAATATGTTTGCTGAAATATTTTGGAAGGGTATTCCAGACAACGGTACAGTTGTCGTGGATTCTCTCATAGAAAATTGCTCCATTGCCTATTATCAGATTGGCGTTAAAACTACAAATGATTATTTTTCAGCATGGCAGTATTACGTATTGATAGGCAAAACGAGAAGCGGCAGGATTCTTACACATGATGAGTGTGCAGATTTGATGGCCTTACCTGTCATAAGATTTACAAAAAGCAGTGAAATATATGGTGATAGAGATGGTCTTACGAACCCAAAACGCCCAGAAGCATTTGATAAGCTTGTTTGTCCAGAAGAATATATAAAACGCACTTTGGATGAAATGGACGGTGTGACAAAGGAAGAAATGAGAAATTTGAAGGCGCATACACTTGATATGAAAATCAGTATAGGGCGTAATATAGAAGCACTGCAAAGTGAAGTGAAAATGATTGAATATAGCCTAACGCATACAGACTCTTTGCCTGTGCGAGTGAAAAATGAAAAGCAGAAGGTTGCCAAACAAAAGGAATTGCGTCAGAGTGAGCAACAGTTCTTCATGGACAGTATGCGTTTGGAGGCAGAACTGGAAGAACGAATCAAGCAAATGATGGAACAAGCAAACTTTACCGCCGCAGTAAAAAGGCAATTTATTATACAGATGATGAGCAATCAATAACGGAGGATAAGGAAAATGGAAAAGCTAGATGGGCTTTCTATGAATGTAGAGCAAGCTGAACGTGAAAAGCTACAATCAGTGTTTCCGCAGTGTTTTGTTGATGGAAAACTTGATATTGATCGGCTATTGAATTTATGTGGCGAATACATAACAGATGATTTTGAAAAATATGAATTTAGATGGAATGGCAAATCAGAATGTGTGCAGCTTGCTGGACAGCGTTCTACAGGGACTTTGCGTCCTTGTGTCGATGAAAGTGTTGATTTTGACACAACGAAAAATGTGTATATAGAGGGCGATAATTTAGAAGTATTGAAGCTTTTGCAAACTTCTTATTATCGCAAAGTGAAGATGATATACATCGATCCACCTTATAATACAGGCAATGATTTTGTGTATAATGACGATTTCAAGGATCCAATGGCGAGATATAAAGAAGTGACGAGCCAGACGACGAAGTCAAATCCTGAGACGATGGGACGTTTTCATACAAATTGGTTGAATATGATGTACCCAAGACTTAGGCTAGCGGCGAATCTTTTAAGAGATGATGGCGTTATTTTTATTAGTATTGATGATAATGAAGTTCATAATTTGAGGAAGCTTTGTGATGAGGTTTTTGGGGAGGAGAATTTTGAAGGACAAATTCATTGGCGAAGAAGACATAACCAGCCTAATGATAAGACTAAAATGATAGGATTGGTTGCAGAACATATACTTGCATATTCAAAAAACAAGGAGTTTCTAAAAAGTACAGGAGTAGGTAAAATTGACCTGACAGGGAATTTCTCGAATCCTGATAACGATCCACGTGGAAGTTGGGCTTCAAAACCGTGGAAAGTTGGCTCAGATCAATCTGGTAGCAAGTACCAAATTGTAACGCCAACTGGCAATGTATTAGTTGGAGATTGGATGGGAGAAGAGCGAACCTATAAAGAGCTACTAGCAGACAATCGTATTATTTTTCCTCGCGGTGGAGATGGTATGCCACGAAAAAAATATTTTAAGTACGAGCGTGAGGAAGAGGGGCAATGTGCAACAAATTGGTGGGAGCATCAACAATTTGGTCATAATCAAGGAGCAAATGATTGTCTTACAAAGCTATTAGAGTTCAAAAACATATTTAGTAATCCTAAACCAGCCGAATTGATTAGAGGGCTTATCCAAATATCAAATGCGAGAGATAATGATATTATACTCGATTTTTTCAGTGGTTCCGCAACTACCGCCCATGCTGTTATGCAATTAAACAAAGAGGCTAGCGGCAATCGCCGCTTCATTCTTGTTCAACTTCCAGAGCCATGTGACGAAAAATCAGAAGCCTATAAAGCAGGATACAAAAACATCTGTGAAATAGGCAAAGAACGCATTCGCCGTGCAGGAAAGAAACTTGCAGAAACCAATGAGCAGATCGAATTAGACAATGAAGCAACAGCACTCGACACTGGTTTCAAAGTATTCAAACTTGACACCTCAAACCTAAAAATATGGGACAACACACCTATTTTTGGTGGTGACTTAACAGAACTTGAACGCCGCTTGCGTGGCATGTTGGATATCATGAAAGATGATCGTTCCAATTTAGACATCGTTTATGAAGTGATGCTAAAATTAGGACAAGATTTATGCGAAGATATAATAGAAATTGATATTAATGGGAAAACTGTTTATGGCATAGGGGTAGAGTGTACATTTATTGTTTGTTTGGCAGAACATATCACAGTAGAAGACGCTGATGAGATGACTGAATACGCGCCAGGACGTATCATTTTTACAGACCAATGCTTTGACAACTCGACAGACAAGTCAAATGTAAAGTTGTGCCTAAGAAATAAAGGAATCACAATTAAAATGTTGTAGAGGAGGTGGAACATGGGTCAGCATATTGAAATAATGGGTTTTTTAGGAACGATTGATGGAAAAATGAAAAATGGTGAGGTGCTTGTTTCATTTACAAGTGACAGTACACACGAAACACTATCACTTACTTTTAACTATGAATGGCAAATAACAACTACATTTCAAGAAGTGTCACAGGTGATAAAAAAGGTAAGAGATTCTTTACCAGTCAAAGGAAATTCGCGTCATGATTATATTGAAGAGGAAGCGCTTTGTGCGGGATTGTACACTGGCGGCGAAGACAATTTAAAGAAAGGCGAAGTTTATATAGCATTTAGAAGCAATGGTACAGAAGAATTGCTTTGCCTTGCGTTTGAAGACAAAGGAGAAATATGTGTACCATATATGCCCGTTGAAAAATTAATAAATGAAACGAGGCAGAAGAAATGAAACTAAAATTCAAAATACAGCAATTTCAAACCGATGCGGTAAATGCCGTTGTCGACCTGTTCAGAGGGCAAGAGAAGAAAAATAGTACGTTCACGATTGAACGTGAAAACCAAATGAATCTGATCGACAACGGCTACGGCGTAGGAAACAATTTGACACTTACAGACGTACAAATCTGCACCAATATGCAAGAAATCCAAAAGAGAAACTGTCTCGCCACAACAAATGATGTATACGCCCATCAAGGCTTTTCTTCGGAAAATGCGCCTTTACAGGATGGACACGCACTTGCCGCTTCAGGCAAGCATTTTTGCCTAGAGCTTGAAACGGGGACAGGCAAGACATATGTATACACAAAAACAATCTTTGAGCTCCACAAACAATATGGATTTTCAAAGTTCATTATTGTTGTGCCTAGTGTTGCGATTCGTGAAGGTGTGTACAAATCATTTGAGATTACCGCCGACCATTTCAGTATGCAGTATGACAACGTGCCCTACAGATTTTTTATTTATAACAGCACAAAGCTGTCTACCGTGCGTAATTTTGCTGTGAGTACAGATATTGAAATCATGATTATCAACATAGATGCATTTAAGAAAAGCGAAAACATAATCAATCAGGCACAGGATAAACTGAATGGCGAAACAGCCATGCGGTACATACAAGACACAAACCCGATTGTTATCATTGACGAGCCGCAGAGCGTAGATAACACAGACAAGGCAAAAGAGGCAATTGCGTCGCTAAATCCGTTATGTGTTTTGAAATATTCAGCTACGCACCGTGAAAAAATAAATTTGTTATATCGCTTAACCCCTGTAGACGCCTATCAAATGGGTCTTGTTAAACAAATTGCGGTATCATCCAATCAAGTTGCGAACGACTTTAACAAGCCATACATTCGCCTTGTTTCGGTATCGAATGCAAATGGATTTTCTGCCAAAATAGAAATTGATAAAGCGGCAAAAAGCGGCAAGGTGGACAGAAAAATCATTACGATAAAATCAAGTTCTGATTTATTCGCATTGTCGGGCGAACGTGAATTATATGATGGGTACTCTCTTGCTGGAATCGATGCTACACCAGGGGGTGAGAGCATTGAGTTCACGAATGGTGACATTCTTCCGCTTGGTAAAAGCATGGGCGATATTGACGAAGCGCTCCTTAAAAAAGCACAAATCAGACGTACAATAGAGACTCACTTAGAGAAAGAGCTGAGATACACAGACAAAGGCATTAAGGTTTTGTCTCTGTTTTTCATAGACGAAGTGAAAAAATATCGTACTGAGGGCGGAAAAGGGTTATATGCCGAAATGTTTGAGGAAAGTTATAACGAATTGATGTCCTTGCCTAAATTCGAAACCTTACGAAATAAATTCCCCTCTTCCGTAGAAAAGGTTCATGACGGTTATTTTTCTCAGGATAAAAAAGGAAATTACAAGAACACAAAAGGCGACACCCAAGATGATTACAGCACATATAACACAATCATGAGAGACAAAGAATGGTTGCTTTCCTATGACTGCCCCTTGCGCTTTATTTTCTCACACAGCGCACTTAAAGAAGGTTGGGATAATCCCAATGTTTTTCAGGTGTGTACGCTTATTGAACAGAAATCAACTTTTACTTGTCGTCAAAAAATCGGGCGTGGTCTGCGTTTATGTGTAGATCAATCTGGAGAGCGTATTGAGAATAAAAGCATCAATGTGCTTCATGTTATGGCGAATGAGAGCTTTGCCGAATTTGCCGAAACACTACAAAGGGAAATAGAACAAGAAACAGGCGTAAAATTCGGGATATTGCAAATCAGTCTGTTTTCAGGACTAACCTATACCGAGACAAAAACAGAACAGAAGACCATTAAGCCAAGCGATGCTGAATTAGTTGTAAAATATTTAGAAAACAAAGGATACATTACGCCAGAGGGTGCCATTTCACCCACAATGCAAAAAGCAATCGAGACAAATACAATAGAACTGCCAAAAGAATTAGAGGTGGCAAAGGCGGAGATTGTTGAAGCGATTGCCAAAACACCAACCATTGACGTAAAGACTGTAAGCGCCTTAGCGTATACAGAAACGATAAAAACAGAAAAGACCGTTACCTACGATGACGCAAAGGAACTGTTAGACCATTTCGAAAACAAGGGGTATGTCAGTAAAACTGGAAAAATTAAAGACACAATGAAAAGCGCACTGTTAAACGGGACGCTAGATTTGCCAGAAAAATTTGAAGCCGCCAGAGAACGCTTCGAAACCATTATCAGTCGTGCAGACCGTACACCACCTATTCGTGATGCTTCAAGAGATGTAATCGTTCGTTTAAAAAAGGAAGTAATGATTTCACCACAGTTTATGGAATTGTGGAATAGAATCAAGCAAAAAACATCGTATAGCGTGCAGATTGACGAAGTAAGTTTAAAAGTCCGTTGTGTCGAAGCATTGCGTCTACTTCCGCATATTCCGAAGGCACGTATCGTTACGAGAACTGCGAATTTTACTGTGGACAATCCAGGGGTTCGTTACACAGAAACTGGATTGCAAACCCTGGATATAGAGGACAATGGGAATAAGTTGCCAGATTTCTTAAAGATGGTTGACAATGAATGTTTTCTTTCTCAATCCTTGTATATCGATATGCTGATCGAAAGCGGCAAAGGGCAAGACTTCCTTAACAATCCTCAACTCATGACAGAGCAATTTATCGAAACCGTCCACCACATACAAAACACAATGGAGATTGACGGAATTAGATATAAAAAGCTTGACGGCGAGGAATATTATTTACAAGAGATTTTTGATAGCGAAGAATTGATGGCAAACCTTGATAAAAATGCCATTGCTGTAAAAAACAGTGTCTACGATTACATTATTTATGATGGTAGCACAACCGAACGCCCTTTTGCGCTTGCTCTTGACGACGACCCAGAAATCCAAATGTTTTTCAAGATACCTGATAAATTTAAGATTGAAACACCAATAGGCACATATAACCCCGATTGGGCAGTGTTTATGGATAAGAACGGTGAGCAAAAAATGTATTTCGTGCTGGAGACGAAAGGAACCTTGAGGCTTGATGAATTAAGAGGCTCTGAGCGATTAAAAATCCATTGTGGAAAACGACACTTTGAAGCGCTTGGTGATGATGTTGCATTCAAGGTTGCAAAGGGTTGGCATGACTTTAAGATAAACAATTGAAAGGCACGGTGCCTACTGACGCACAACAAAAAATGGCTCCAGAATCTCAAAAATAATTTGGACGAGAATAGGTTAAAAATATATGCGGATAGAGGTGGTCACTCCCATGAACAAATGCATGATTTTTTTACTAATGATATGTTTTGTCATGCTGTCAGGATGTTCAGCCGCTACAGACACTACCGTTTCGGACAGCCAAGCAATGATTGATTCTATTAAAATTGATGAGCTTAATAAAGACTATCTTCTCCTGAAGAACGCGGATATTTTTTCAGATGGGCCCGTTGGGGATACTAGAGATATGCCCGAAGAAATTAAAGCTTTAGGTCGACTATTTAAACTGGACGATGCCAAAGACTATTTTATTAAATTAGAGGCTACTTCAACAAATGAGGGTAAACTGTATGCTTTATGTGGTTTGTACTACTCAGATTATGACTACTACAACACATTAATGAAAAAGTATGAATGTAGTGATGATACGGTTACACAGATGAGTGGATGTATAAAACAATTGGGTATGAATTTATCTGAGTTAATTAAAATTG
>JAVBJY010000243.1:0-8124 GCA_031546735.1 Eubacteriales bacterium | reverse complement strand
AGGGTAAAATTGATTATGTCATTGCGGCAGAGGGCTACAATCATTTTTCGTTTACCCAATTAAAGCAATATGCCGTAATCGGAACAATGTCTTACGCCTATTGCATCAACAATAGGAACCCTGCCATAACAGAATTTTTTCATGTGTTTTTTGGATATGCAGGCGACTATAACTATTATAATGCGGTGGTTGCCTATGATGAATATATCAATTATGGTCTCTATTTTTATCATCTAAATGATGCGTACGCAGAGAATGAATATGCGGCGAAACGCTTCTTTGGTTTACTGACTATTTTTGTCGTAGTGCTCGTTGCCATCGTGGCGTTGGTGCGGAACATTCAGTTTTTAAAGCGTTCCGAGCATTTAAAATACACCGATTTTCTCACTGGTCTCGACAACCGGTACGCCTTCACAAAGAAAGTAGACCAGATTATACAAAAGAAAAATCCGTTTTATTTGGTTATACTCGACATTGACTATTTTAAACATATCAATGATACGTACGGACACAAAATTGGTGACGAGGCCATCAAACACGTGGGGCAAGTGCTCCAATCGTGCTGTTTGCCAACTGTAAAAAAGGATAGACAGCACCGACCAACCCACAATTGTGTGTCAAGAATCGGTGGGGACGAGTTCATGTTTACAGTTTTGGGCGACGACCTAGATACGGTTGTGGGTACGCTAGAAGCGGTGCAGAAAAAAGCTGGGCAGTTTGTTTCGTCCGATGGGACAATCGCATTTGCCATTACGCTTTCAATGGGGGCTTGTCCTTATAAAAAAGAAAATGAAAGCTTTGATGCCCTTTATGTGGAGGCAGATAAGGCGTTATATGCCTCAAAAGAGAATGGAAGAAATATGTATACAATACAAGGCGAATGAAAATGGGGACACGTCTATGCAATGGGTTGAAGATAATTTGTACAGAAAACGGATTTTTCCATGGTGGGGCATGGTGCGGTTTGGCGTGGTGATTGTTACCATGCTCGTGATGTGTTGCGCACCAGTGTTCGGTTTTGGTCAAGAGAAAAAGGAGACAAAAGAAGCGTCCCGGTTTGATGCAGACCAACAGCGGTGGATTGATGCACATAAAAGCACAGGGCTAAACGTAGGTACAATCTTTTTTTCAGAATCCTCTATGTTTTTTTATTATAACGGCTACGCCGGTACGCTCTTTGATACGTTAGCGCAGTTTGAAGAAGAGACGGGGGTACCGGTTCATTATCATTTTGTCAGCACCACCGAAAAACTACACCAAATGTTGGACGAGGGCAAGCTGGACGTAATATGTACGGGTAACGCAAACGACTATAGAGCGTATGCTTTTTCCCAAGCGAAAGTTTCTGCGCCGTACAGCCTTTTTACCGCCCGCGATGATATATACACCATGGAAGATTTAAAGGGCAAAACCATTGCACTTTTTTCGAATAACAGTCTCCAACAGAGAGAGTTCGATAAAATATTTAAAGAGTCTACAGCGCATTTCTATGCGTCTGCCGACCAGATGATTGCCAATACAGTGCAGAAAAAAGACGATGCATTTGTGATGTCTGATTTTTATGACGAATATGCTTTAGAGCGGGACAATATTCGAAAGGTAAATATCGATCTTATGCAAGAAAGTGAATTCAAGTTTGTCGGACGCAGAACGCCGATCGAACTTCTCGACAGCGTGCTAGCAGACGTCGATATCAACCGGATTCAGCAGTATAACCAAGCAAAATTTAACAGAAAGAATATCGGGATGACCCGTGAGACGTCAGACTGGATTGATGCAAAGCAGACAATCAAGGTTGGCTTCTTTGTGTTTCCACCTTACCAGTACGTATACAGAAATAAGCCTTTCGGTCTCATTACACAGTTGACAGACGAAATGCATGACAAGTATGGGATGAACTTCGAATTTGTAAGCGGTGATTTTGACTTTTTGTTTTCAGAACTAGAGAAGGGCAATCTCGATATACTGCCGTATGCAGAAATACGGGACAGCGCCCTGTCGGTGCCCAAGAACCAACCGCAGCTGAAAAAAAATGCATCATTTTTGCCCCACGAATATGTTGTATATGAGATTCCGCTCGTGTTCGTTTACAATGCCGACAACCCAGCCATAGAGAGTGAAAAGTTCGAACCCAATCAGCCAATATCAGTGGGCATTACAAGGGCGTTGGCGGCGTCTGTGTCAAAAGGCTACTTAGAGCTTCATCAGATTCGCCCAAAGCTATATGATAACATTTTCAAAATGCAACAAGATTTGAACCAAGGAATGATCGACGGCTATATTGTGGCACAAGATACGAGGCAAGAAGGAATGACAGACAGGGCAACGAAGGAGCAGGGCGTTGGCTTGATCTCGTACTATTTTGTAGCAGACAATAAAATAAAACCAGCCAACAATATTTTGGACGTGTTGTATGGACAGCGGAGCAATTTAGCGTTTTATGAGGCAAGTGATGCGCTTTCCCATTACTTTAGCACCTACCGATACTTGTATGAAGTAGTCGTCGTGCAAGACAAAAATTACAAACTGAAAACATACGGCTATGCCGTTATGTCGTTATTTTTTTGCGGCATGTTGGTCATCTTTTTTCAATATAGGTGGAAGATGCGCTATAACAAGACCGAGTATTTGAAAAATACCGATTATATGACAAGTGTAGGCAACCGATCCGCAATCGAAAAGACAATTGGTCGGTTAAACGAGGCCAAGCGTTCCTTTTATTATGGCATGCTGGATATAGATTTTTTCAAATCGATTAACGATACGTACGGACACGGTGTCGGTGATGAAGTGATTATTTTTGTGGCAGACGTGTTGAAGAACTGTTGCGGCAGTGACCAGTCGGAAGGGGAACTATGGCGTAGCCAACGGAGACTATATGGGGAAGAGCATGTAAACGTCGGACGATTGGGCGGTGACGAATTTGTTTTCATCATACAAACCCAAGAGGAGGCAGACGTAACCAAAGTTCTGGACGCGATTTTGGCAGGTACCCAACAGTTTGTTTCGAGGGATGGGCAACATGCGCTTGCGATAACGGTTTCCATCGGCGTTTGCTTAAACAAAGACGGCAAGGATGATTTCGATTGTATATACCAAGCGGCGGACGCCGCATTATATGAGAGCAAGCAAGCAGGACGGAATCGTTATACGATCGATTCTGCTCACAAGTAGACGGGAGGCAGGCATATGCAGTATTTTAAGACAAAGTATGAAGAGTTTCAGATTCGGTTTGGGGTGGAGGAAGATGTTCCCCTTATTTTGTTGTTGATTCAAGAGTTGGCGGCGTATGAAAATCTTTTAGACGAGGTCGTGGCGACAGAAGAGGTGTTGCGTGAATGGCTGTTTGAAAAAGGAAAAGCCGAAGTGTTGATTGGCGAGTGCGACGGCAAGCCTGTCGGCATGGCACTATTTTTTCATAATTTTTCTACATTTTTGGGTCGGGGTGGCATTTATTTAGAAGATTTATACGTGCGAAAGGAAATGCGGGGCAGAGGTTTTGGAAAAGAGATGTTAAAGAGGTTGGCAAAGATTGCGGTTGCGCGTGGTTGTGGACGGCTAGAGTGGAGTTGTCTCGACTGGAATACACCGAGCATTTCGTTTTATCTTTCGTTGGGGGCAGAGCCGATGGGCGATTGGACGGTGTATCGTTTGCACGGTGAGACGCTTAAGACGCTTGCGAAGGATTGAAACGTGAGTCGGTAAGAGAGATGGGGTGTGTCTGATATGATCGAACTTAAAAATATATCGAAAACGTATGTGGTGAGAAAGCGTGGATCTGGTGTTAAAGATACGATACAGGCGTTTTTCAAACCAGAGCATACGAAAATCAGGGCGCTACGGGATATCTCTTTTACGATCGACACAGGCGAAATTGTTGGATATATTGGACCCAATGGAGCCGGTAAATCGACAACCATTAAAATCATGTGCGGCATACTAACGCCGGATGAAAATGAGCAAAGTACATGCATCATCGATGGATATGTTCCGTGGAAGCAGCGTGTTTCGTATGTGAGGCAAATAGGCGTGGTATTCGGTCAGCGTTCACAACTGTGGTGGGACGTTCCGGTTATGGATTCGTTCGAACTGTTAAAAGACATTTACAAAATACCCGACACGGACTACCAAAAAACAAAATCCATGCTGATCGAGCTGTTACATTTACAAGAAATCGTAAAAACACCGGTGCGCCAACTTTCACTGGGACAGCGGATGCGTTGTGAGTTCGCGGCGTCTTTGCTGCATTCGCCGTCTATTTTATTTTTAGATGAGCCGACGATCGGACTGGACGCTATATCCAAAATTGCCGTCAGACAATTTATAAAGCAAATCAACCAAGAGAAGAAAGTGACCGTTATTTTGACGACTCATGATATGCATGATATCGAAGTGCTCACAAATCGGATTATCTTAATTGGGCAAGGAACGCTTCTGCACTATGGAAGTTGGGATTACATAAAAGAACGGGATACACCAGACGATGCGGATGGGGCGCAAGCGCTTGAACAGGCTGTCGCAAATATGTATCGCGCGATGGAATAAGAAAGGGCGGGAGGCGAGAGAACGATGGGCATGCTGCGATCTGTTTTAAAAATTCGGTTTCAAGCTGGTATGCAATACCGCGCCGCCGCGTGGGCAGGCGTTTCGACCCAATTCTTTTGGGGCATGATGCTGCTCATGATTTATCGAGCGTTTTATGACAACGCCGCCACCGAACCACCGCTGTCTGGTTCACAGTTGGCTACATATGTTTGGCTTGGGCAAGCGTTTTTATATATGACGTGCTTATGGATTGTAGACAGGGATATCGTACAACTGATTTCTTCTGGTGATATTGCGTACGAATTGTCGCGCCCAGTCAATTTGTACGTGTTATGGTTTGCCAAGATATTGTCAGGGCGGGCGACAGGAACGTTTTTGCGTTGTATTCCGATTCTGCTGGCTTGCTTTCTGCTACCGAACGGGTTTCGGGCACACCTACCGGTCAGTGTTTCGGCGTTCTGCTTGTTTTGTGTGTCGTTAGTGTTGGGTGTTTTGATTCTTGTGAGTCTTTTGTTGCTTTTATACAGCATTGGATTTTATACGATCAATGTCGATGGATTCGTTAGTATTTTTGTCATCGTGGCGGGTTTGTTTTCGGGTGAGGTGGTGCCTATCGCCTTATTTCCGACACAACTGCAAAAGATCGCTTATTTCTTGCCGTTCCCATATTTACATGATTTAGCATATCGCATTTACTGCGGGAGCGTTGGGCTACAGGATGGATTAAAGGGGATTGCTGTTCAATGGGTGTGGCTCATTGCGTTTGTGGTCTGTGGATATGCGCTGTTACAACGTGGCATTCGGCGCACGGTTGCGCAAGGGGGTTGAACAATGAAGCTTTATGGCAAACACATATGGATGCATGTCAAGTCAGCGATGCAGTACAAGACGTCCTTCGTGCTCTTGGTCATTTCAGGTATGGCGGTGCCCCTTACGTCCATTGCAGCGTTTTTTATGCTGTTTGACCGATTTGGCAATGTAAAGGGGTTCACATTGTCAGAGGTATTGTTTTGTTTCTCAATTATCTACTTTGGGTTTAGCGTAACAGAAATGGTGTTGCGGGGATTTGACCGTTTCTCAAAACAGATTGTGCATGGAGGGTTTGACCGGATGCTTGTACGCCCGCGCACGGCGTTATTTCAAGTGCTTTGTTCTGAATTCGAGTTCACGAGGGTTGGTCGCGTCAGCATTGCAGTGGTGTTTATGGTGTATGCCATGCGGGCATTGGATATCCAATTTACAGCGGCGAAGGTGGCCGTTTTTATGTTGGCGCTTCTTGGTTCGTTGGCACTCTATGCAGGGTTATTGCTGTTACACGCAACGCTCTGTTTTTTTACGGTGGAAGGGCTGGAAATTACGAATATTCTGCTAGACGGCGGGAAAGACCTGGCCGCGTATCCCATCGTCATCTATGGGAAGGCGTTTCGTGTTATCTTTACATTCATCATTCCATTTGCCTGTGCAAATTATTACCCAATGCTTTTTATTTTGGGGAAGGCAGAGGCCAATAGGTTCTGCGTCTTTGCACCTGTCGCCTGTATGTTATTCCTTCTGCCGTGCTTGTTGGCATGGGTTGTTGGCGTCAAAAAATACAAATCTACCGGTTCGTGACGCGGTTTTACACCCGCAAATTTCGCGTAAAAGAAAATGCAATTGAAAAAAGAGGATAAGCTTGGTATAATGTTTGCATTAAGGTCTCATGAAGCAGTATAAACTGGGAGGTTGTATTTGTATTGAAAAAACCGACGGTGCCACCGAAAAGTACAAGAAGGCAAGCAAAGATACAATTACATAGAAAACAAACCACCGTACGCACCCAGTCTGGACTACATGCAAGGAGACGCAAACCATCTTCTACCTATCAAAGCGCAATGGGAAGCAACATGCACAGTAGAACCGAGCAAACAAAAGCGAGGGCAGTGGCCAAAAAGCAGAACGCGCGAAGCTATTCGAATACAGGGCGCGTGTTAAGTGGCATTATTTTTGTGTTTGTGCTGTTATATTTGGCAGGGTATGCCATTCATTTTTTAAATCGAGAGAAGGTTCCGTTTGAGACGGTTGAAATGGGGCATATCGCCGTGTCAAAGTCCATTGAAGGCATTGTGGTGCGGGACGAAACAGTCTACAAGCAGACAAAAGAAGGCGCGGTGTATTACAACGTATCCGACAAAGAGCGCGTACGAAAAGGCATGGCACTGTGCAATGTGCGAAACGAGGCAGTCGTATCAGAAATCGAAAACAATTTGGACCAAATCAATAAAGAGATATTTGATAAGCAAAAATCCCGCGACCAGCTGTCTATTTTTGCAGAGGATGTGAAGCGGGTTAATGGCGAGGTCAACCAAATGGTGGGTCAAAATATACAAAACCTAGCCGTCAGGAATATGGCAGAGATGTATAATTTTGTTGAGCAGGTGCAAAAAAAGGTAGATACAAGAAATCAAATGCTCTTGACAGAAGGGCGAGGCACGGTTGCACAGTTGGTCGGCGAAAAAGAAACCATCCAAAACAAGTTGTCACAAAGCTTGGAGAAGATTGTGGCAGCCGAGAGCGGTATTATTTCGTTCGATTTAGACGGGTATGAAGATACGCTACAAGCAAAGTCGGTCGATAGCATAACGCCTGATGCGCTCAAAATCAAAACCAATAAGGTGTATGAAACTCAAAAGGGCGAATTGTTTAAAGTGGTGACCTCCAATGATTGGTACATTGTGTGCATGGTGCCGACAGATAGCGTTACCAATCTGGTAGAGGGAAGCCGTCAAAAAATATACATAGATGATTATGAAAACCAGACGCTAGACGTGTCTATCTATAAAATTGTGCCAGAGGACAAGCAGTCTATGTTGATTTTAAAGTCTAAGAGAGAGATCATGGATTTTGTGGCGAAGCGAGCCATTCGGTTTGAACTGGATAAACCGACGGAAGGCTACAAAATACCAAATGGTGCGATCGTAGAGCAAACACTCATTCTCATCCCATCGGCGTATATATCGAACGATGTCGTGTACAAAGTCGAAAATGGCGTGCAGACAGAAGTGCAAATTAATGAGGCAGAGCGGGACGAACAGGGCAATGTGTATGTCTCTCTCTCGCTTGGCATGCTTACCCTTGGGGATGTACTCAAAAATCCGACAGCCGCCGATCAAACCTATAAATTAGAACAAGTAAAAACAACGGTCGGTGTATTCATTGTCAACTCGGGCATTGCAGATTTTAAAGCGGTTAATACAACCAACATGGTGCAAAACGATACGCATACGGTGTTAGATCCTGCGCTGAACCCGAACTTGATGGTATACGACAGAATTATCAGCGATGCCAAAAAGATAGAAAATGGGCAGATCGTAATGTATTAAATTTTCATCATCATGAGAGAGGTGCAAAATGGACGACATAAAAGAGAATTTGGACGAAGTATTAAAAAACATTAAGGTTGCCGCCGAAAAAAGTGGACGGTCGGCCTCCAATATTTTGCTGATTGGTGTCACGAAGACAATTGACGAGCAACGGATTGAAAGGCTACTGGCGTTAGGTGTACATGATTTGGGCGAAAACAAAGTACAGGAAATTTTGAGA
>JAVBJY010000221.1:0-30509 GCA_031546735.1 Eubacteriales bacterium | reverse complement strand
CGTGACTTGATTTATTGTACTCTGCTGGCATACTTCCCTCTCCTTTCGGGTTTTAGTATGCCCCAGTTCTTTAAATTTAAGGCTTAAAGCGTATACCGCCTAAAGGCGGTGGGTTTAGACCCCGTGAATGGAAACTAAAATTAAGGCATAATAAATGAGAAGGTGTTCGACCACCTTCTCATTTATAGCACAGTCCGCTTTCGGGGCGGTAGGCTTACTCAATTATTTTATTAGATTGTTGCAAAAAATAACCAGCCAACGTCATAGGGGCTGGTTATTTTTTTACCTCTGCTCGTGAAGCACCGCGACAGGTCGCGGCTAGGAACAGTGCGAAGCGCTTTCCTAACAGATAAAACCCCACTCTATTTATCCAAAAATATAGAGTAGGGTTTTTATGGGGTTCTTAGTGGACTGGTCCCCTAAGCGGGGTATTGGGGCAGCGCCCCAAGGTCTGCCCTTCTCGCCCCTTCTTCATCATAAATATTTAGCGATCTCGCTATAAAGCGCATCGATGTTAATGGGCTTCTCCACATAATCGTTCATGCCCACGTCGACACACTTAGAAATCTCGTCGTTTCGTGCATTGCCCGTCATCGCAATAATTGGGATCTTCTCATAGCCCTTGTCGCTCTCACGGATGCGCTTTGTGGCTTCATAGCCATTCATCACCGGCATGTTAATGTCCATTAAAATCAGGTCAAAGTGTGCCGTGTCTAATATGGCCAACGCCTCAGCGCCGTTGTTGGCGATTGTCGCCGATGCACCAAACAATTCTAAAACGCCCAACGCGACCTCTTGGTTGATGTAGTTGTCTTCGCATAACAAAATCTTGGCGTGTGGGAACTGCCTGTAGCGTGTGTCTTGCGTGGTCACTTTGTTGCACACGATCCTTTTCACTTCATTTATATCATCCAACAACGGGCTTTCGCTCTTCACTGGGAGCTGTATCGTAAACTTCGTCCCCACCCCCAACTGGCTACTAACCGCTATTTCGCCTTTCATTAGATCGACAAGCTGTTTTACAATGGTCGTGCCAAGACCCGTGCCGCTGTGGCGGCTGTGGGTGTCATTGTTAAATTGTTCGAATGGTCGAAAGATCTTGTCTATTTCTTCTTCTGACATGCCAATGCCCGTATCTTCTATGCAAAACGTAAGCATAAACGTGTGGGGGTCTACAATTTTCTGCACACTGACCGTGATCGAGATGCTAACGGCATCTGTAAATTTAGCCGCATTCTCAACAACGTTCAGCAAGAGCTGAGAAAGCCGATTCTTATCTGAAAGGATTTTGTCTGGAATTTTACATGACAGTGTGGCATGCATTTCCAGTGGCTTTTCTTCCACATGTTGGGAGGCGCGAAGCATCACATCTGTCAGCAGTTCTTCTAACACAAAACTTGTCTCCCGTAGCTCAAACTTGGCGGCTTCCAACTTTGAAAAATCGAGAATGTCGTTTATAATCGCCAATAGAGACTTGGCAGATTGATTGATTTTTTTGAGTGAGTCATACCCCGCTGTATCTTTATTGTTCAAAAGGTACAATTCAGAGAGCCCGATAATGGCATTCATCGGTGTTCTGATTTCGTGGCTCATATTCACAAGGAATCTGCTTTTGAGTTTACTCGCTTCTCGCTCTTTGTCTGCCATATTTTGAAGCATCTTGTCTCGCTTTTTATCATCGCCTATATCCACAATAATCTCGATGGTACAGGTCTCATTTTGATAAATGCATGGGGTTACACTTACGAGTGCATCCAATTGTTGGTCGCTTGGCAACACATACTGCCATTCCCACTTGGTGCTTTTTCCCGTGCTTAATGCAATATCAATATTTTGTCTTATTTTCTTGATCGAAGGCTGCCCACTTGGTTGATTCTCGGGATAGAACGCGCGCATGCTCAGTGTCTGGGCTTTCTCTCTGCTGCCCACTTCAAATAAATCGAGGAACGACTGGTTGCAATAGCGAATCTCAAGGGAGTGCGCATTTTTAATGACAAGTGGCAGAGGGAGTGTTTCCAGTATTTTCTCCAGCTCATGCTGCAGTTGGTTCAGGGTATCATTTTGGCGCTCATACTCTTCTGCATCCACGCACCAAAGTATCGTGGCTTCTTTTTGATTAAACCCGACACTGGCCGTGCTAATAAAAAACCGCCGGTTCTCTCCATCGGGCGTTGGCAATTGTATCGATTGTGACAATAAATGCTGGTTCTCGTTAACAGATAAAACCTGTTCGAGGCCGAGCCCCTGTACGCTGTCACCGGCATGTATCCCCAAGAATTTAGCAAGATACTTGTTTGCCTCGATAACACGTCCTTCTGCAATAAGCGCGTAGCCGATGGGTGATGTATCAATCAATCGCTCGATGTATTCTTTCACTTCTCTAACGGCTAAATCCTTCTCTAGCAACTGCTCGGCTGTAAATAAGCTTTTTTGAATGTGGATTAAACTTTTGTTTCGCCTGCTCGTTGAGATGGACAAGGCCGCCAATATGCCACCGGCAATCAGCAAAAAGGCAATGAACAGAACGCCACTTAGAAACAATGTAAAGTTTGATTCATATAAGGGCGTCACTTCATTGATGTACTGGGCATGCACCAACGTCTGTATTTTTGACTTGTCAATTTTATATTTTTTCATTACGTCCGCGTCAAACATCCATTGGTTCAGTGGTTCTGTGCCGCGCATGATGGGGGGGATTGCGCCTGTACGAAACGTCTCTTCCATCAGCTGGCTTGCGAGCTTGCCCTGTGTTGCGCTGTCTAGATATTTTCCACCCAATTGACCGAAAGAAAAACTGGTCTCTTTTAATCCGAAAATGGGAACTTTGCTATTCGTATAAAAAAGCGTTTGCGAATCAGCTTCTGAAAACCCTTTGCCTTCGCTGTCAACCAGATATTCGCCACATAAAATCAAACTATCGCTTGGAAGATTCTTTATGGACGACAAAAGTTCGTTAAATGGCACATTCGCATTATACGTGATTGCCACCTTATCTTGAAACGATGCCAACTGGTCTTCGATTTCGCTTCTCCAAGCCCTGCCGGATAAGGCGTAATCATTGATGACAAATATCTGTTTGGTGTCTGGGAAAAGCGTTACCATTTTTTCTACTGTTTCTTTTGCCGAAACTTCTTCGGCGACGCCGGTAAAATACGTTTCAAAACCGTTTATCATGTCAGGCTTTAAAGCGTTAATGCCACAAAAAACAACGGGGACGGTGTCAAACAAAGAAAAATAACATTCTTTGATAAACGCCAAGGCATCGTTATCAGACACAACAATAAGGTCTGGCGTCTTGCCCATCAGGTCTGAGCGGAGAAGATTTGTCGTGTTCTTCCAAGACTCTGCGTCGTTTGCCACTCGTTCGGTGTTTAAGTCTACATTGATGACGTTAATACTTGCATTTTGTTCTAACGCATTGCCGATTTTAGCGTCCCACAGCGAATCAGAGTTATAGGAACAAATGCGCAGAACGAGCTTCTTCTCATTTGGCTCGCCCTTTATTTGTCGCTTCAATATTTTATCAGCCGTGCCGTCTTTATACATCGTTTCTAAAACAGCCGCAAGCTTTGGGGCAAGGTCTGCATATTTTTTGTTTAAATAGGTAAACGTCTCAATCACTTCAATGGTCTTGTCTAGCTTGATATTGCTGGGCGTCCAAAAATGCTGGTCGCCAATTTTTAAAAAAATAACAACATCCACCTCGCCCCGAGACAGCATCCCAAACAACTGGTTGGAACTACCTGCCATGGTGATTTTAGCACTTTTGGGTAAACGAGTTTCTACATATGGCTTTTCATAAATCATGCCCACGCGCAAGTTGGACAAGTCGTCCCATGTTTCGATGTGAATGTCTGAAGCTGTATTGGTGTATGCGTTCAAATCAATTTTAAGTGTATAGTGGGGCACCATTACAATGTTCTTAAATTGATCGCCAATATACTTCGCTTGAAATGCGACACCGTCACGTTCTCCTGCGTCTGCCATTCTAAGGGTTGTCGTATTGCCGATAATCGATATCGAAGGCGTATAGCCAAGCTGTTTGAGCGCGTAATATAAAAGCAAATCGACGGTACGGGGTGCATCACTCGCCATTGTAAATGCCAATTTGTTATCCGTCTCTTGTGCCGTAGCCAAACAATGGAACGACATCATAAACATGATACATAGTAGCAAACTAAAGAATCGCTTCATTTTGACCTCCCATCGCCTGACAGCTCCATTTCTGTGATAATTGCCAAAAGAGCTGTTGCTTTTTCGTCTGCAAGTTTGGCCAACGTTTCGTACTGTTGGCGGGTTTTCGTTGTTTCGTATGTCGCCGCTTCCTGCTGTAACGTGGTGAAACCCAAGTTGCCAGCCGCACCTTTCAGCGTGTGGACGTTTAAGTCGACTTGTTTTGCATTTTCTGGTCGCATTGCCTCATCAATGGGCATGATGTAACTTGAAATGGTCGTGGCAAATTTTTTAAGCGAGAGAATGTACCGATCCTTCTTGCCAACGAAGCGCGCAAGCCCCTCCTCAAATGCAAGCCCCTCTATTTTTCTTAACGCATCTGTGGCATCTGCGGGTTCTTTCGGGGTCGGCTGTTGCTTACTCATGGCATAAGGATGTAGCCATTCGCTTAATTTGATATACACCTTTTCGAAGCTAATCGGCTTTCCAATATGCCCATGCATGCCTTCCATTTCGCATCTTTCAATTTCTTCGGACGTGACATTGGCGGTCATGGCGACGATTGGAATATTTTTGTATGGTTTGTCACTGTCCCGTATTGTCACTGTCGCTTCGTGTCCATCCATTTTCGGCATTAAAATATCCATGAAGATGAGGTCGAACGGTTGCGCTTCTAATAAAGCCAAGCACTCTAGCCCATTATTGGCCACCACCGGCGTAATGCCAAAAAACTCTAACACCCCAATGGCCACTTCTTGGTTAATAAAATTATCTTCACAGAGCAATACTTTCGCGTCTGGGAAAATGGTATCTTGCAAGTCACCGAGTTTGATCGAAACATCAACGATTTCAGCCACTCGCTTCATAAAATCGGAGGGCGTAAACGGTTTTTCGATGACATCATCATAGCCCGCTTTTTCAATTTCAGAGAGGATCAATTGCTTTGTATAAGAAGAAACCATCAGCAATTTCGCCGGGATATGGTCTTGAAAAGACTTCAATGCCAGTGCGGTTTCTATCCCGTTCATTCCGCCCATCATATAATCGAGGATCACGATATCAAAAGGAGTACCCTTTTCTAGGTATTGGGCGTACATACGCACAGCCTCTTCACCACTTGACACGCACACCGGCTGAACCCCCGCATATTCTAACAGATTCCGCATCATGTCAACTGTAGACGGGTCATCATCTGCCACCAAAATATTTTTCTTGGATAACGGCAATTCACCCAAAGATTCGTGGATAGATTTGTGCTTAAGCGGCACCTTAAACGGAAGGACAATCGTAAAGCATGTGCCTTCATTTAACCCGCTATCCACGGTAATGGTACCATTCATCATTTCGACAATTTGCTTTGTAATGGTCATGCCCAGCCCCGTCCCCACATTTTGCTCTGACAGCTCGTTGTCAAATTGTTGGAAAGGGGTAAACAATTTCTTCATTTGGTCGCTAGACATGCCAAGACCTGTGTCAGACACTTTAAAACAAATATTTTGACTGTTTGCCACTGTACTTTCAACATGAAAAACATCCAACTGGATTTTGCCCTCTTGTGTATATTTTGCCGCATTGTCTAGTATATTTTTGAGTATCTGCCACAATCTCGTTTGGTCTGTGCGCACTTTGCTTGGCAGATTTGTGTCCATGTTTAAAAGCAGCCTGATATTTTTGCTACCAATCCGTTGATTGGCCATAAGCAACGCATTCGCGATGACTTCTTCTAGCACGACCTCTTCTTCATGAATGACAATCTCTTCGGCCTCTATTTTAGAAAAATCCAAAATATCACCGATAATATTCAGCAGATTTTTGGCGGAAAGACTGATTTTCTTCAGGATGTCTAACACGTCTTTGCCTTTTAATTTTCTGCGTTCAATTTCGGCCAACCCTACGATTGCATTCATCGGCGTACGAATTTCATGGCTCATCGTCACAAGAAAATTATTTTTTAATTGGTTTGCGGCTTTTTCTGCTTCTGCTGTTTCGTAGAGTAACTCTTCTTTCTTTTTCTCTTCACTGACATCCCGTAAAACCAGCACCACGGCTCTTTTGCCATGATACATGATGCCGCGGGCGTGGCAAATGGTTAAAATGGTTCGATCGTCTTTGGAGACATACCGCCAGTCAAAAATATTGGTCGTATCGGAGGCACGTGCATCACAGATCATTTGGCTGTACAGTGTGCGTGAATCTGGCCCATTGTCTTGTGCGAGCGGGCACAGCGCGCCAGCATCACATTCGATGGCCTCCTGATAAGAACCAAACGCAAACATTTTTATGTATGAATCGTTTACAAACTCCATCGTTTCATCCTCGCCCACAATGGCTAACCCGATTGAAACAGAGTTTAAAATCTTTTGCATGTCCTCTTGTGATTTGGCAATGAGGTCTTTCTTCTGCTCTAGTTTTTCTACGTCAATGAGCCAAACATATTGCTCTGTTTTTTCTTGAAGATGAACGGCAGAGATATTGTTGTGAAAGCGGTGGGCGCCGCCTTTTTTCATGTTCAGCCAAAAAATATCGCCATACACATACCCTTGTTCTTCCACTCGTTTGGTCAAATACAGTTTATCTTCTGCCTGTGCATACAAAGAAATAGCAGAGTCACCCAGCTTCACATCAAATGTATCCGATGCCTTTTTATTAAAACGCACCACCTCTTCATCGATACAAACCAGCAACCCAATCGGAGCACTATCCAACGTTTTTTCAAGCCTTGTTTTTACTTCATCAATCTCGATGTCTTTTGCAATCATCTCTTCTGCTGTATGCAATTTTAATGATGTCTCTTTTAACAATCTATTTTTGGTGCGCAATCCAATCGACAACCACATCAAAAATAAAACCGACGACGACACGACCAGTATAAACCCGCCGAAAATTAACTTTTCAGACGTGCTGAGTCTTCGTGGTTTGGGCGGTGTGTTTTCAATGAGGGCGTCTTTGGGAAGCGCCGCCTCGTTTATGCCAAATGTTTTTAACGCCCTGTAGTCAAACCGCCACACGTTATATTGGTCTGCATTGGCAATAACGCGAGATGGTTCTGCATGGTTTGGATTAATGGTTTTGTTTAAGAAATCACCGACCACTTTGCCTTGTGAAAAAGAATCCACATACTTGCCACCCACTTGACCAAACCCAAAGCTTGATGAATAAAGCCCAAACATAGGCACCTTTGCAGATTGAAAAAAGTTGCGCTGCATTTGTTGTTGTTGCTTTTCTTCTCCGTATTTGCCGACTAAGATTAACGTGCCGGTGCTTAAATTTTTGATTTCGGTTGACAACGCTTGCGGATCACTGCTGACGTTATAGGAAAACTGCACTGGCGTATCCATGGCTTGCACATTTCGAATGATTTCGTTTTTAGCATGTATGCCCGCTTGTGTTTCATCGTTAATGATAAAGATTTTTTTGGTTTTTGGGAACATGTGAATCATTTGCAAGACCGTATCTTGTACAGACAGTGTAGCCCCGATACCCGCAAAATATTGCTGAAACCCGTCTATTTTGGACGGTGTCAAATTTTGAATACCACAAAAAATCACAGGGACTTTTGGGAACAGCATAAAATAATACTCTTCTAAAAAAAGCAGTGCCTTTTCATCAGACACAATGATGGCGTCGGGAGATTTATTGAGCATCTCACTCCTTAGCATATTGGCGATGTAACTTAATCGGATTCGGTCATTGATGGTAAATTCGGAATAGAGTGTGATGGTGTCAATGTCAACGGCATTGATTTGAAGCACAGATTTTAAGCCCTTATAAAATTCGATGTTACAAGGGGAATCGTAGCTGTAAGAAGTGAAATGAACATAGTGCTGTTTCGCATACGAAGGTGACACCGTGCTTGCTTGTAAAATGGTCGCAAGTTCGCCTGTCGTTTTCATTCGTTTGATTTCTGTTGCGAGAGCAGATACCAGACCTTCGTTTCGTTTATTTAAGTATGCGTAAATAGGGGCGCTATCGATTGGCCCTAGATACTGAACGCCAGCCGGAAGAAATTTTTCTTCTGAGGAAATGACCCCCACAATGGCAACGTCAAATTCATGATTTGCAAGTGCTGTTAGTAATTCTACGGCGCTATTTTTTTTGATCACCTTTTTTACATCTTTCGGCAGGTGCTCATCGATAAATGCGCTCTGGTAGAGGGTGCCCACATGCAGACCAGACAAATCAGACCAGCTCTTTACAGCAAGCTGTTTGTCACTGCTTGTGACGACTTCAAATGATAGCGTCTCTAGTGGCTCGGGCACGATCACGAGGTTTGGAAAGGTTGCCTCTGCGCCCGCGACTTGGGCTAGAAAGCCATCGTTTTCTCCGCTATTGGCCGACACCTGTGCCGACGCCATAACCCGCGCCGAAATGGAAAGATTGTAGCCTATATTTTTAAGTGCCACATAAAAGGCATTTTCTAATCGACTCGAATTTTCTTCTGCTACAGCAAATTTTAACGTAGGCATATTCGCAGCAGCCTGTACCGTACAAGCCAACAAAAGAACAAGTGCCCATGTTAACACCATCAAGCTTCCTATTGTTTTTTTCATACTCAACCTCATGAAATAAAATTTTCTATAGATTCAGTGCACAACATTTGACATTCATTGTGTGTGTTTCCAATTGCGCTGACAAAGACTCAATCTCGAATGTTATGAGAAATACGCACGATGTCTATCATATCATTATACATGCAGAATATGACAAAAAGCAAGCGTTTGGCTTAAAATACCAATGCGTAAATCGTTAAAAATTCTTGTAGCGATAAATTTAAAATTTGCAGGCAAGGCAGCTTCGAACCATCTGCACGTCTGCCATACCAATCGTATATATTGTATCATGGGGGTGTGTTTATGTATCAAACATCACAGATCGTTGTCAGAAAATCTCACGGCTGCGATCTTTATTTTAAAGTGCAAGGCATCAACGATGAAGGCGCGTATATACTGGCGGGGATCAATTATCGGCTGGTCGTCACGGCGGATCCGTCCGACCTTTTGCCCATCGAGACGAAGGTCATCAAAGACTACCGAGAGCTTTTTGAAAAAGAAATCCGCGCCAAGGTAGAAAAGATTTTACAGCTACGAAAAGAACGAGACGACAAAATGGCGCAAAGCCACGGAGACAACATATTTAAAAAACCGGGCAAGGTGTTGCACGTAGACGCCGACAAGGAATATTTGAAAATGTGCCTCAGCTGTTATGAGAAGTTAGGGGTACCGGCGTATGGTGCCCATATCGCAGAGCGAGAGCAAGCCGACCAAATTACAGACTTGTTAAAAGAGCACATGCCCGATATATTGGTGATTACCGGTCATGACTCCTTTAAGGCAACCAACTACGACGATGAGTTGAAGAAATATAGAAACTCAAAGTATTATATCGATACCGTGAAAAAGGCAAGGCTGTTCCAGCCGTCGAAGGACGGCTTGGTGATCTTTGCCGGTGCGTGCCAGTCACACTTTGAAGGGTTGATTGAGGCGGGGGCGAATGTGGCCAGTTCGCCCGAGCGGGTCATCATCCATGCCTACGACCCCGTGCTTGTGGCCGAACAATTATCCTATGCGTCAGCGGATACACTGCTTGGCATAGAAGAGATCATCGTCAACTGCATTACGGGGTTAAAAGGGCTTGGCGGGGTTCAGACCCGCGGTACATTTCGGTATGGCTTGCCAAAGCCGAAACCAAGTGCTGTCGGCACCACGTCTTGAATTTTTGAAGGAACCATGCTGTTATAGGCAGACGTGATGATTGCCTACCACGTGGCGTATACACATAGCCACTTATTATATACAGCCTTATCGGCTTTTATGTGTAAAATATTATTAAAACAGATCGGTTGTCAATGCTATAGCTCTGTGCTAGACTATATACAAGGTGTAGATAAATTTTTAATCACTATTGATGAAGCACCGCGACTGGTCGCGGCTAGGAATAGTGCGAAGCACGTTCCTAACAGATAAAAAATAGTAGCAAGACCTTAGAGAGAAAGATGTGTATGAATGCGAAGGATAAGAAGAAAGTAAAAACCGTTGTGTGCTGTCTGGTGGAGTTTTTGTTATTTGCCGCCATTGTGTTTGTGTTTTGTTGGCCATTTAAGGTGGAGGGTGTCTCGATGGAAGACACCTTTGTGACAGGGGATCGGGTGATGATCTCTCGCGCCATGGTTTTTTTAGGGCATTGTACGCGTGGCGACTTTGTTGTATGCAAGGTGCCGCTCTATGGCAAAGAAGAATATATCATCAAACGGTTGGTGGGCTTGCCCCATGATGTGGTTCGCATCGAGCAGGGGTTTGTGTATATCAATGACACGTTGCTTACAGAAGACTATGTGAAGGGCGGCTATACCCCAGGGCATGTGGAACGCACGCTAGGCGATGATGAGTATTTTTTGATGGGCGATAACAGAGCCAAGAGCTATGATAGCCGAGTGATTGGCCCCATCAAGGAAGACCAATTGGTGGGGAAGGTGATTTTTCAGTTCCCATGGTTTAAAAATGATTTTGTAGGTAGGTAGACTTCGAGAACTACTTATCAAGTTGCAGAAAGAGTGTTATAATAAAAGCAGATAAAAGTACGAAGGAGGTTTTTTATGGAAGATATAGAATTACTAAGTCCCTTGGTCGACATTATCTTTAAGGCGATTTTTGCGAATCCTAAAAACACCGATATTTCATATATTTTCCGATAAATAACGTACATTGGCAGAGCAAAAACCGCGAGCGCTTCAACGCGGTTTCTTGCGATAGGCAATGAAGATTATTTATCAGGATAAATATATCGGCTTTTATCAAATCAGTTTTAAATATCGACGATAGCGACTTCGACAGCTTAGAAATTACCGATACAAATTTAAAGGCGGATGAAAAAGACGATAAAGTGGGTATACTAGACGTTAAGGTATACACAAAAGATGGTAAAATTATTAATGTCGAAGTACAAGTCGCACCATCTTCTGAGCTTAGAGAAAGAATTGTTTTTTATACGTCCAAAATGATAACAGAACAGATAAACAAAGGCGACAACTACGAGAAAATTAAAAAGGTCATCAGCATTGTCATTCTCGAGTTTAAGTTGATCAAGGAAAATACAGCATATCATAATATTTTTAGATTGTATGACAAGGACACTCAAACAACATTGACTGACGTTGTCGAAATTCATACATTAGAATTGCTAAAATTGCCACAAGTGGATGATAACACAGATCTATCTTATTGGTTACAGTTTTTCAAGGCCAGACGGAAGGAGGAATTTTCAATGTTAGCAGAACGAAGCCCCATGTTGCAGAAAGCATATGAAGAACTTGAAACTTTAAGCCAAGATAAATCGACAAGAGAAGTCTATGAGTTAAGGTTAAAGGCTAAACGTGATGAGCTTTCTCGTCTGAAATATGCAGAACATAAGGGCAAAGTGGAGGGCAAAGCAGAGATTATCAGAAACATGTTAAACCGCAAACTTTCTATTTCAGATATCGCGGCTTTGACAGGGCTATCCGAAAGTGAAGTACAAGCACTGCAATAAGATAATCGCGCGAGGGAGTTTTCATGGAGAATGTAGAATTACTAAGTCCACTGGTAGACATTATTTTCAAGGCCATCTTTGCAAATCCTAAAAACACCGATATTTTATCGGCTTTTATCAAATCAGTTTTAAATATCGACGATAGCGATTTCGACAGCTTAGAAATTACCGATACAAATTTAAAGGCAGAAGAAAAAGACGATAAAGTGGGCATACTAGACGTTAAGGTGTATACAAAAGATGGTAAAATTATTAATGTCGAAGTGCAAGTCGCACCATCTTCTGAACTTAGAGAAAGAATTGTTTTTTATACGTCCAAAATGATAACAGAACAGATAAACAAAGGCGACAACTACGAGAAAATTAAAAAGGTCATTAGCATTGTCATTCTCGAGTTTAAGTTGATTAAGGAAAATACAGAATATCATAATATTTTTAGATTATATGACAAGGACACCCAAACAACATTGACTGACGTTTTAGAAATTCATACATTAGAATTGCTAAAATTGCCACAAGTGGATGATAACACAGATCTATCTTATTGGTTACAGTTTTTCAAGGCCAGACGGAAGGAGGAATTTTCAATGTTAGCAGAACGAAGTCCCATGTTGCAGAAAGCATATGAAGAACTTGAAACTTTGAGCCAAGACAAATCGACAAGAGAAGTCTACGAGTTAAGATTAAAGGCTAAACGTGATGAAATTTCTCGTCTGAAATATGCAGAACATAAGGGCAAAACGGAAGGAAAAGCAGAGGGAAAAGCAGAGATTATCAGAAATATGTTAAACCGCAAACTTTCACTTTCAGATATCGCGGCTTTGACAGGGCTATCCGAAAGCGAAGTACAAGCACTGCAACAAGATACTGCCATTCACGAAGTTCTTTCCTACTAATAAAAAACAAAAAGCAACCGCCTATCTCTCCACGGAGAAAGGCGGTTGCTTTTTGTTTTTTGTTCCCAGTCTATTTTATCTTCTTACCGGCGGCAAGAAAACACTGGTCTGGCCTAAATTCTTTGTCAGTTGAATAATGTTTTCAAACATGCCAACGATAATTTGTGAATTTTGAACTGCTTCGTTTAAATAGTCTTCTGCCATTCGTCGGTCATTTTTCATTACGGCCGCAATAATTTTAGGGCCTTTGCTATGTAAATCGTGGTGGATTCTCTCGACATCACGCCAGATTCTTCCGACCTCAAGGTTTGCTGGCGTCATCGAGTAGTAATAGTAGCCAAATGCACACTTGTGTTCATCTGATTGAAGGGGCGACAGCTTCATCGTACGCACGATATCTTTCGCCGTTTGCACCCACTTTTGATGCGCCATAATGGCTTTCTGTATGATCTCGATAAACCCTTGGTTTGATATGCCCATCTGCCTTGTTTGCATGATGGAGCCCGATAAGGTTGTGATTTTTTTGCCAGACGTACTCATAATGGTGTCGAATGTATCGCGAACCTTTCCAATCTCTTGGCTAACGGCTGATACATCTTGCACAACGGTGTAAATTTCTTCTACACGGCTCGAACCGGCCTCGATGATTTGGGTCGTTTGAGAGGTTAAGTTGGAAACACTCTGTATAAAATCATAAATATCTCGAATGTTTGCTTTTACATTTTGTGTCGCTTTGTTATTCATCTCCATGTTATCCTTAAGCAGTGCGGCTTTCTTGTCGATTGCACTGATGCTTCCGGATGTGGCCTGAATGCTATCTTTGCTGTTATCCGACGACGTTTTTACTTTGTCTAGCAAGCCATTTAACGTGTCTAACAGTTTTTTTGTGTTGTCTGAAAGCGAACGGATCTCTTGTGCCACAACCGCGAAGCCTTTGCCCGCTTGACCCGCTCTTGCCGCTTCAACAGACGCGTTTAGTGCCAGAAGTGTCGTTTGGTCGGCGATGGTTTTGATGCCCCCGATGGTGCTACCGATTTTTTTTGTCAGATTGATAAGGGTGTCTACCTCGCCACTCATGTCTGCCGACTTACTGGTCAACTCATGCAATGTCACCTGAATATCGTCAATCATTGTCTTGCCTGTATTCAAATCAGCATCGATTTTTAAAATATCGTCAGAGCCTTGTTTTAATTGTTCGCTTGCCTTTGACACGAGGCCGGCATTTTCTTTTTGGGCACTTTCAATTTGCTTAAACTCGTCTTTAAATCTTTTGGATACCACATTCAGATTTGACATCTGCCTGCTAATGTTATCGCTCTCGATTTGTAGGCTGATGTCGACAGACGCAAGCGTGCTGATAACATTAAAAATCTCTGGTAACAATTGTCGAACCATATCCCGGTTGCGGTTGATTGAATTGGTGAACGCTTTAAACTCTGTATTAAAGTTTTGGACGTCATTCTTGTCTGTTTCGTCCTCCGTGGTTAATGCGCTGATCAGCATGTGTTCGTAGTTTCCATTTAAAAGATCGGCGAGTACAGCGGCCAGTTGTTGCTTAAAAGCATGATCCATCAAAAATTCCCCCTCTAAAAAGTGTTGGAACAGCGACTTGCTCGCTTGGCACCTCGCCATCGCGATCAAAAAGGCTATACCGCTTCAGGCACCAACGTGCAAAAATGTAATTCTTAAAAAGTACGCTTTCATAATAGTCCAAAAACAAACGAACTGCAACAAGTTTTCTTATGAAACTACTTCTTTTTTGATTTTGCTTTTGATGCCGCCTGGGTCGATTCTTCCGCCGCGTCTGCTTCGGTTCCATCTTCTTCTGGCATGGTTACCTCAGCCGTACTGCCTGCTTCTGGTACAGCCACTTCGACCACGGTTCCTTCTTCTGGTGCAGGCGTGACCGCACCGACCTCTGCGGGCTGTTCGATTGCCGCCAGTTGTGGCAACTCGTAGTGTTCACGTATTTTGTTTTCGATTTCAAGGCACAGCGCCTTGTTTTCTTTTAAGAAGGCTTTTGCATTCTCGCGACCTTGCCCAAGTCTCGTCTCGTTGTAGGAGTACCACGCACCACTCTTGTTTACGAGGTTGATTTCGACACCCAAATCGATTACGTCGCCCTCTTTCGAGATGCCCAAACCGTACATGATATCAAACTCGACCACTTTAAAAGGTGGGGCGACTTTGTTTTTGGCAATTTTGACTTTGGTGCGGTTGCCGACAATTTCACTGCCGTTTTTAACCGCTTCGATCCGTCTGATATCGATGCGCACACTGGCGTAAAATTTTAACGCGCGACCTCCGGTTGTCGTCTCGGGGCTACCGAACGATACACCGATTTTATCCCGCAATTGGTTAATAAACAAGACGATGCACTTTGACTTGCTGGTGATGCCTGTTAATTTTCGCAACGCTTGTGACATGAGCCGTGCTTGCAAGCCCATGTGGCTGTCGCCCATGTCGCCCTCGATCTCGGCTTTTGGCACAAGGGCCGCCACAGAGTCGACGATGACGATATCAATGGCGCCTGAACGCACCATCGTTTCGGTTATTTCCAATGCCTGCTCGCCGTCGTCCGGCTGAGATATGTATAGCTCATCTATGTTGACGCCAAGTCGCTTTGCATAGATCGGGTCTAGGGCATGCTCTGCATCCACATACCCTGCGATCCCCCCGAGCTTTTGTATTTCTGCCACGACATGAAGCGCCAGTGTCGTTTTACCAGACGCCTCCGGCCCATATACCTCGATGATACGGCCGCGGGGAAGACCGCCCACCCCAAGCGCGATGTCGATGCTTAAAGAGCCAGTGGGCACGATTTCTATATTTGTGTTTTTTGTGTTCTCTCCAAGTTTCATGATGGAGCCTTTTCCGAATTTTTTTTCTATCTGCCCAATGGCGGCATCAAGGGCTTTTGTCATATCATCTGCCATTTTTCCATTCTCCTTCATACAGTATGCTTTAACTCGGTTCGAAGCCACTCCAGCAAAGTGGCAACGGTTCTTGTTCTGATTCGATCTCGATCCCCAATGAGGGAAAGCTTTTTATATTTCGTCTCACCTGCCATATGAAGGCCGACGTACACAAGCCCAACAGGCTTTTCGTCCGTACCGCCGTCTGGCCCTGCAACACCTGTTGTCGAAATGCCGATCGATGCACCCGACGTGCGTGCGATGCCTTCTGCCATCTCGATGGCCACTTCATGGCTGACCGCCCCAAATTGTTCAAGCGTTTCGGGTTTGACGCCCAATCGATTGATTTTGCTTTCGTTTGAATAGGTGACGATGCCTTCTGTTAGCACCTGTGACACACCTGTCACGTTTACAAGACGTGACGTAAACAATCCGCCTGTACACGATTCTGCCACGGCAATGGTGAGGTTGTTTTCAATCAACATCTGTACAACCGCGCCTTCGAGTGTCATGTTGCCTTCGCCGTAAATGTATTCGCCCAGTATGCCATAAATTTGTTCGGCAACAGGCGCAATCATCCCATTGGCTTCGTCCTCATTGCCCGCCTTTGCGGTGATGCGAAGTTCTACCTCGTTTGTTTTTGCGTAGGGCGCGATGGTTGGGTTTTGTTGGGCATCGATGAGATGTTTAATCTTTTCTGCTGCCATGCTTTCGCCCATGCCGCTTACCCGTAGCGTACGGGATACAAATGTCGCCTCTTGTCTCGATTGTAAAAAAGGCAATACATGATTTTCGAACATTGGCAACGCTTCGTTTGGTGGCCCCGGCATCATAATTAAAATTTTTCCGTTTTGTTCAATCATACAGCCCGGCGCCGTTCCGTTTTCATTTTTGATCACGGTGCTACCTTCTGGCATGAAGGCTTGCTTTTTGTTGCTCTCTGGCATCGCTTCTGCGGAATAGTTTCTAAATCGTTCTAGTAGCGCCTGCATCGACGCCGCATCTTCTTTTAAAGCAAGGCCGAAATACTGTGCGCCGATCTCTTTTGTCAAGTCGTCATCTGTGGGGCCTAAGCCACCTGTTGTAATGACAAGGTCAGCCCGCTCAAATGCGCGCTCATAGGTTTGAAGCAACCGATCGGCATTGTCGCCCACAACGGTTTGAAAATATACACCGATGCCAAGGTTGGCCAATTGTCTTGCCAAATATTGCGCATTGGTGTTTGTAATGTCACCCAATAAAATCTCTGTACCAATTGATAGAATTTCTGCGGTCATCTTGTACCATCTCCTACTGTATTTCTATTTTTGTTCTTTTAAAACAGATACGTTCTTCACGATATAATCAACACCCGATACGATTGTAAACAGCACGGCCAAAAAGATAAGCGCCGCCTCGATATACGAAAAGTATGGGATCGACAAGTGCAACAGCACAACAATAATCATGAGCATCTGGAATATCGTTTTTAACTTGCCCCACTTGCTCGCCGCCAAAACGATGTTTTGGTCTGCGGCCAGTGTTCGAAACCCTGTAATCATAAATTCGCGGCTAATAATGAGGATGACGACGTATGCCGCCAAGTCACCCATGGCCACCATGGCAATGAGCGCCGCGCATACCAGAAGCTTGTCAGCCAACGGATCCATAAATTTACCAAAATTGGTGACCAAGTTTTGGCTTCTGGCAATATAGCCGTCTAGGGCGTCAGTAGACGCGGCTACAATAAAAACCGCAACGGCCCAATAGCGCTGGAGGTCGGGCGCAAGCCCCGGGTAAAACAGCACAACCAAAAAAACCGGGATGAGCAACACCCTAAATACGGTTAATTTATTCGGTAGGTTCATACACAATCTCTCCTATCAAATCATAATCGGAGCTTTCGGTGATGTGGACATGTAAAAATTGACCGGTCATGAGCGACTCGTCGCTTTTGAAAAACACAAGCCCATCGATGTCGTAGCAGTCTCTAAAGCTACGACCGCAATAGATGTCGTCTTCGGGCAATCGCCCTTCAACAATCACTTGTAGCGTTTTTCCGACGTATGCGTCGCATTTGGCGGCTGAAATATGTTTTTGTGCTTCTAAAATTAATTCTTTTCGCTCTTCCTTGACCTCGTCGTCTACTTGGTTTGGCATAGAGAAAGCGGGTGTACCGTCCTCTTTTGAGTAGGCAAAAACGCCAAGCCTGTCAAACCGTGCTTCTTCCACAAAGGTCACAAGTGAATCGAACTCTGCTTGTGTTTCGCCGGGGAAACCGACAATCAACGTGGTGCGCAAGCATATATCCGGCATTCTGTGGCGAAGTTTCGCAATAATGTCTTGTAGCCCTTCTCTTGTACTCCGTCGACCCATCCGTTTGAGCACACCGTTTTCGGAATGTTGAATCGGCATATCCAAATAATGGCATACTTTTTCATTCTGCGCCATGGCGTCGATGATATCTTCTGTAATATGTTCCGGATAGCAGTATAATATGCGAATCCATACCAGATCGGAAATTTTTGACAGCTCGGCTAAAAGCACGTGAAGCTTAGGCGTACCATACAAGTCTTTTCCATAAAGACCCGTATCTTGTGCCACGAGGATCAACTCGGACACACCTTTTGACACCAACATCGTCGCCTCTTCGACAAGGCTTTCGATGGTGCGGCTTCGGTATTGCCCCCGTATGGACGGGATTGTGCAATAGGTGCAATGGCTGTCGCACCCTTCGGCTATCTTCAAATATGCAAAATGACCCGGTGTCGTGATCATTCGTTTTAAGTTTAGGGCAGGATCAAGGGTGTTCATGTTGCTTGTGATGAGATTCACTTGCTGTCCTTTTAACACGTCTTTGATGACGTCTCCGATTTGGGCAAAGTCGCCTGTGCCCACAACCGCATCTACTTCTGGTAGTTCTTCAAATATTTGCTCTTTGTAGCGTTGCGCCATGCAACCAGTCACAATCAGCCCTTTTAATTTGCCTTCGCTTTTATAGGCGGCGATGCGCAAGATGTTCTCGATGCCTTCTTCTGTGGCGTCTAATATAAACCCACAGGTATTGATGATCACGATATCCGCTTGGTCTTCGTCCGGTGTGATGGTGTAGCCTTCTTCATCAATCAGCCCCAGCATAATTTCACTATCTACTAAATTTTTATCACAGCCCAATGAAACAAAGGCGATTTTTGTTTGTACGTTTTGTTCTGAACCCAATATAAGTCTCTCCTTAGTTTTTGTTGGCGTCTCTCTTTGCCGCCGACACACAATTTTCCATCAGCATGGCAATCGTCATCGGCCCTACACCGCCCGGCACAGGCGTAATGAAGGACGCTTTTTCTTTACAGCCGTCATAATCGATATCGCCGGCCAATTTGCCCGTATCCAGACGGTTCACGCCTACATCAATCAGTACGGCACCGTCTTTGACCATATCTGCCGTCAAAAATTTTGCACGGCCGATCGCCACCACGACGATGTCTGCCTGTAGGCAAACGTCTTTTAGATTTTTTGTTTTTGAATGCGCGACGGTAACGGTTGCGTTTTCTTCTAGCAACAGTGCCGCCATTGGCTTGCCTACGATGTTGCTACGCCCGATGACCAGTGCATGTTTGCCTGCCATCTCTATGCCAGAGCGTTTTAAAAGCTGTATGACGCCCCATGGCGTGCAAGGGCGGATATGCCCGCCGCCATTATGAAGCATGCCCACATTGTACGGGTGGAAGCAGTCTACATCTTTTTCGGGTTTGATTTTCAAGAGTATTTTTTGTTCGTCGATGCCTTCTGGCAGTGGCAACTGCACCAGTATGCCAGAAACCGACACGTCCTCGTTCAGCTTATCGATTAAAGAGAGCAATTGCTCTTCTTTTGTATCGGCTGGAAGTGCGAACGACAGCGAAGAAATGCCGATGTATTCGCATGCTTTCTGCTTGTTCTTCACATACACTTTTGACGCGGCGTTATCGCCCACGAGGATAACCGCCAATTGCGGCGTGATGCCCTCGCCTTGTAGTGTCTGCACCTCGTGTTTTAGTTCTTCAGATATCTCTGCGGATATTTTTTTTCCGTCTATCATCTGGTATGCCATTGTTGTACGACTCCTTCCCGAGTGCTGTTGTTTTGTTGAGATTAAAAGAGAAGACCGTGGGCGCTGCCCACCACCTGCAAGCCCTTTGGAAAGGGCTTGACCCCAAACTTTATCGTTTTGCGAACGCGCGGTGGGTGCCTAAAATAACCCTGTAATGACACCGTTTTCGTCAATGTCAATTTTTGTCGCCGCCGGTTCTTTTGGTAACCCCGGCATCGTCATGATGTCTCCGGCAAGCGCCACGATAAACCCAGCCCCTTGCGACAGCGACAATTGCCGAATGACGACTTCAAACCCGCTTGGCCTGCCCAGAAGTGCCGCGTTATCCGACAGGGAATATTGTGTCTTTGCAATACAAATCGGTTGCTTGTCAAAGCCAAGCTTTTCGATTCGTTTCATTTCTCTTTTTGCCGCTTGTGTGAACGATACACTGCCAGCACCATAGATCTCTTTGCAGATCGTATTGATTTTGTCGGTAATGGACGCGGTTTGATCGTACAACACGTGGAAGTTTGAGGGTTCGGTCGCAAGTGTTTCCAACACGGTTTCGGCAAGCGCCTTGCCGCCCTCGCCGCCATGTGCCCAAACTTCTGAAAGCGCAAAGCGTGCGCCGTTTCTCGCACATCCTTCTCGCACGATGTCCAGTTCGGCTTCGGTATCGGTTGTAAAGGCGTTTAACGTCACCACAATCGGCACGCCATATTTTTGTAAGTTTTCGATATGCTTTTCAAGGTTTACAAAGCCTTGTCGCACGGCCTCTACATTTTCTACGGCCAACTCTTTCTTGTCGACGCCGCCATTGTATTTTAACGCGCGTATGGTGGCCACCAATACGACCGCGTCTGGTTTTAAATTTGCTTTTCGGCATTTGATATCAAAGAATTTTTCTGCACCCAAGTCTGCCCCAAACCCGGCTTCGGTTATGACATAATCAGCCAATTTGAGCGCCAGCTTCGTCGCCTTTACGCTGTTACAGCCATGGGCGATATTGGCAAAGGGGCCGCCATGGATGATCGCGGGCGTGTTTTCCAACGTCTGCACGAGGTTTGGTTTCAAGGCGTCTTTTAATAGCGCCGCCATACTACCTTCTGCTTTTAATCGGGAGGCGGTGATCGGTTCGTCTGCGTAGGTGTAGCCGATGATGATGCGACCGAGACGCTGTTTCAAATCGGTGATATCCGCCGCAAGACAAATAATCGCCATGACTTCAGACGAAACGGTAATATTAAACCCATCTTCTCTTGGCACGCCGTTGGCTTTGCCCCCAAGCCCGACGACAATCGACCGAAGTGCCCGGTCGTTCATGTCCATCACACGCTTCCAAACGATACGGCATGGGTCGATGCCAAGGGCATTGCCTTGCACCAAGTGGTTATCAATCAAGGCACTTAACAAATTGTGGGCGCACGTAATGGCGTGCATATCGCCTGTAAAGTGGAGGTTGATGTCTTCCATGGGCACCACTTGGGCATACCCGCCGCCTGCCGCGCCGCCTTTTACACCCATACACGGGCCGAGTGACGGTTCTCTAAGGGCGACCATTGCTTTTTTACCAAGCTTGTTGAGCGCTTGCGCAAGCCCAATGGTCGTTGTTGTCTTGCCTTCGCCCGCTGGTGTTGGGTTAATCGCGGTGACAAGGATCAGTTTGCCGTCGGGGCGGTTCTTTACATCTTCATACAACGTATCCGACAGCTTTGCCTTATACTTTCCGTAAAACTCTAGGTACTCTTTGTCGATTGAAAAGTTTTCCGCTACCGTCTCGATGGGTAGCATCTGGGTCTGTTGTGCGATTTCAATGTCTGATTTCATGATTCTTGCCCCCTGTTTTTGATTAATCTACATGCCTGTTTTTATAATCTTGCCACTCGTACTTGGTCATGAGCACTTGCCGTGGCTTGCTGCCGTCTTCTTCTCCGACGATGCCGCGTTCTTCCAACTCTTCGATGATACGCGCCGCGCGGTTGTAGCCGATGCGAAACTGCCGCTGTAACATCGAGACGGACGCTTTTCCTTTTTTGACGATAAACTCAATGGCCGCGTCCGTAAACTCATCGGTGCCTTCTTCGCCGCCCACAAGCCCGCCGCCTGCGGCGACGGTGATGCGCTCGATCATCTCGGCGTCGTACTCCACAGGCCCGTCCTTTTTAAGGAAGGTTACGATAGATTCGACTTCTTTGTCTGAGATAAACGCCCCTTGTACACGAAGCGGTTTGTTCATGCCGACGGGCTTAAAGAGCATGTCGCCCTTGCCGAGCAATTTTTCTGCCCCCACCATATCCAAAATGGTACGTGAATCGGTGCCGGACGATACCGCGAACGCCAATCGCGATGGCACATTGGCTTTGATAAGCCCCGTGATGACGTCGACAGATGGTCGCTGGGTGGCGATAATCAAGTGGATGCCTGCGGCTCTTGCCAACTGCGCCAAGCGGCAGATGGCTTCTTCCACTTCTTTTGGCGTCGCCATCATCAAATCGGCCAACTCGTCGATGATAATGACAATTTGTGGTAAAAATGTATTGTCGCCATGCTCTTTTCGGTAGGCGTTATACCCTTTCAAATCGCGGACACCCGCCTCGGCAAATTGGGTGTAGCGGCTAGACATTTCGACAACTGCCCAGTTTAAAGCGCCTGCGGCCTTTTTCGGGTCGGTGACAACCGGTATGAGAAGATGTGGGATGCCATTGTATACGCTTAACTCGACGACTTTCGGGTCAATCATTAATAATTTTACTTCTTCGGGTGTGGATTTATATAAAATACTCGTAATCAACGTGTTGATACAGACGCTCTTTCCCGCGCCGGTGGCTCCGGCGATCAGTAAATGGGGCATCCGGGCGATATCCCATACGATTACATCCCCTGCGATGTCTTTGCCTAAGCCAAACGCAAGCTTAGAAGGAAACTTTTGAAACTCTTCATCCCAAATGACTTCGCTTACAAACACCGGTTGCACTTCTTTGTTTGGCACCTCGATGCCGACGGCCGATTTCCCGGGGATAGGCGCTTCGATTCGGATACCCGCCGCCGCAAGGTTTAGTGCCAAATCGTCGGACAGACTGGAGATTTTACTTACCTTTACCCCTTGCCCCGGCGACAATTCATATCGTGTCACGGTAGGCCCTGTACATATTTCAACCACCTTGGCCGAAACGCCGAAACTCTTCAACGTTTCTTCCAGTTTTTTTGCATTTTCGAGTATTTGTGCCTTCGAGCTTGGCGTTTGCACGGATGTGTTTTTCCCTAGCAATGTCAGAGGTGGTTTCTCGTATACAAATTCTTCCTTTTCAATCGGCTCGGGTAGCGACTCATAGGAAATGTCTTTCTTCTTCGCTTGAATAATTTTTGGTTCATCCTCGTAGTATTCTTTCAAAAATTCATCTTCTGTCAGTTGTCGCCCGCCTTCGGATGATGGTCTGGCGTTGGTCGATGGTGGGGCGGGTGCATAATTCGACGGCGCGTTGTTCATTGGTGCATTGCCCATTGGCGCGCTATTCATTGGCATGTTGTTCATTGATGCGTTATGCATTGGCGCGTTGTTCACTGGTGCGTTGTTCATTGGCGCGTTGTTCGTTGATGCGTTATGCATTGGCACGCTGTTCATTGATGGGTTGCCCATTGGTGCGACGTTCATCGATGCGTTATGCATTGGCACGCTGTTCATTGGTGGGTTGCCCATCGGCGCGCTATTCATCGATGCGTTATACATTGGTGCGTTGTTCACGGGCATGTTGCGCATCGAGGCGTTATGCATGGGCATATTGTTCACTGGTTTTGGTTGCGAGAAGGCGGGTGGGTCGGGGTAGATGAATACATCATCGTTGTCATTATCCTCTTCCTCATACGCCTCATATTCGCTCTCGCTCGGCGCATATGCTGTTTCATTGTAAGGGATATAGACCGGTTCATCGTAAGGGATATTTGCCTGTTGATGCGGCGGTCTGGCTGGTTGCATTTCTTCATTGCCTGCGCCCTGTCCATCAGAAAAATCAGCCATCATATGCTGTACAACCGCCGTTTCGGGTACCAAGCCCACGTAGATTTCGCCACGGTTCATGTCTTCCTCTGTGTGAGGGATGACGGGTTCTAAATACACTCGTTGCGGCGGCTTCGCCACATACGGCGTACCAAATCGTTTTTCGTTGATTTCTTCTGCGATGAGCAACACTTTTTTCGCTTCTTGCCGATTGTCTGTTTTTTCGATTTCAAACACCATCGGTTTTCTCTGTTTGCTTCCTTTTTTTGATGTCGGTCTTTTGAGTGACCGTTCGGGCACAAATTCTCGCTGTGGCAACGGCTTTAAAAGCATCGAATGGGGCGGCATTGGTTCGTCGTACGACTCTTCGTCATATTCTTCGTATTCTTCATACGCTTCGTTTTGTATAGTATCGGCACGTCGTTCTCGATAGTCTAAATAGGTATCATACAAAAACGTAAAGACAGATTTGCCGGTTAACACCATGACGCAAATCAAGGTCACCGTAAACAGAACAATAAACGCACCGGGCACGCCCAATAGGGCGATTAAGGTACTCCCGATGGAAGCGCCAAAGAGACCACCAGCATACGCGCCACCGTCACCATAAAACGTAGACACAAATTCGGTGAAGGACAATTGTTGCATATTTTCGCTATATTTTAAAATATGTATAAACGTAATGAGCGCCAGAAATATGATGGCACTTGGCACCGAGCGGTACGCCGGTATCTGCTTTTTGCTTGCAAACAAGACGTAGATGCACACGCCAATTAAAGCGACAGGCAAAACAAAGGCACCAATTCCGAACAGCCCACGAAACAAATTCGTGATGAGGTTGCCCATGACCCCTGATGAATCGGTCATAAAAAAGCCGACCATCACCAAAATACAAACGCCAATGACCACGACGCTCGTGACGTCGGCGGCCAGTTCGCTTGACATAAACGAGTGATGCTTGGGCGGCAGTTTGGGCGCTGGTTTGGTCGGCGTTTTTTTACGTGTATTGGGGGACGACTTTTTTTCTGGGCTGGGCTCGCCTTTTGGCGCTTCATTCTTTTTTAAGGGTACTATTTTTGCGCTCGCGCGCTCTTTTGATTTTGCTGGCATATCGTCTGTTTCCTCTCTGCTGGTATAGGGGGGCGCAGGTTTTCAATAGCCCTCAAATCCCTTTTCTACATTGATAACACAGTTGCAATTGTCACATACTTCTTTCACACAAGCATATATAATAGATTCTGTCTCTAAGATTTTATTTGTTTTGTATTCATGAGGCACGACCAAGTCAAAGATTAAATTAAAAGAACAAGCACTGTCAATCAACCGAAAATCATGGGCATTGAGGCGTTCGTCTTGTAAGGAAAGCTGTTTGATCACAGCGGTTTTGAGTGTATTTAGTTTTTCGTTGTGCAAGTCGATCGGGTCCATGTGGATGACGAGAAATATGCCGAGTTCGGCTGAAATTTCCTTTTCGGCTCGGTCGATCACTTCGTGAGATTCATTGATGTGGACGTCGGACGGAACTTCTGCATGGATGGTTGCCATGCTATGATGGGGGCCATAATTGTGGATGACCAAATCGTGTACCGAGACAATGCCGTCATAGGCCAATATCTTTTGCTTGATGCGCCCCACCAGTGCTGGATCTGCCGCATTGCCCAAAAGAAGGGTAAACATATCTTTTGCGATGTCGATACCAGAATAAATCAAAAAGCTCGCCACAAGTACGCCGATAACGCCGTCTACGTTCAGGTCAAACAACCGATTGATCAACAACGACACAATCGTACACAATGTAACCACAACGTCGTTGCGGCTGTCGGTTGCAGTGGCAATCAACGCACTCGAATTAATTTTCCGCCCGATGGTGCGGTTGACGCTACTTTGCCAAAGTTTGATAAACATCGTAACCGAAAGAATGGCAACCGAAAGAAGGTTAAAGGCAACCGGTTCGGGGTGCAAAATTTTTGACAGGGAGGATTTGAAAAATTCGTAGCCGATCAAAATAATGGCAACCGACACGACAAACGCGCAGATGTATTCGATTCGACCATGGCCGAAGGGATGCTCTTCGTCGGGTGGGCGGGCGGCCAACTTAAGACCGAACAGCGTCACGATGCTCGTGGCCGAATCGGTCAGGTTGTTAAACGAATCCGCCATAACGGCGACACTATTGAGCACAAGCCCAATGCAAATTTTAACAGCAAACAGAAACAAGTTGCTGGTGATGCCCACCAAGCAGGCAAGGTTGCCATACCGTTGGCGCACCACAGCGCTTTGCATGTCGTCTGGTTGCTTGATGAACTTTTTTATAAGAAAGGGGAGCATGTGGTTCGCCTCCTGGTTGCAGTCTTATCTTCTTTATACTGCCGTTTCGTGTAGAGTATATCATTTTTATGCCCGTGATTCAAATACTATATACTTTGGTGCAACAATTTTATTTATTTTTTCATTGAGGGTTGCATTTATGACCGTTATATAGTATCTTATACGGTGCTTGGTATCTGCATAAAAAACGGAGGCGAATCATTTTGGAGATAGACAATTTACAAAAAAGAATTGGCATTATCGGCGGCGGGCAACTCGGCAAGATGATGATACAAGAAGCCAAAAAACTAGGATTTTATGTGGTCATACTAGACCCAACGCCTGGGTGTCCGGCCCATAGCGTTGCAGACGAGCACATTGTAGGCGACTTTAAAGATGCCGACAAGATCCAAGCACTTGCAGCGCGTTGCGACGTCGTTACATACGAGATCGAACACATTGCAACCCAACCCCTTCTCGAAATTGAAGAGGCGGGCAAAGAAGTATACCCTACCCCAAAAAGCTTGTTGACGATACAAGATAAATATACGCAAAAAAAAGTATTACAAGAACACAATGTCCCGGTTGCGCCTTTTCTTCAAATTGAGACAGAGGCGGAACTCGCGCGTGCGGCAAACACCCTTGGCTACCCGGTCATCTTAAAAACCAGAACGGGCGGTTATGATGGGCGCGGCAACGCGGCAATCCAGTCGAAGGAACAACTTTCCAGTGCATATGAAGCGTTGGGCAGTGGCAAAATTCCATTGATGGTCGAGAAAATGATTGATTTTGAAATGGAAACATCAATTCTCGTCTGCCGGGGCAAAAATGCAGACATAAAAGTGTATCCAGTTGGCAACAATGTACACAAGGACAATATCCTGATTGAAACCATCGTACCCGCTGACATCAACCAAACTGTGGGCGACAAAGCCATGACCATCGCCAAGCGTGTGATGGAAATATTCGATGGTGTGGGCATGTTTTGTATCGAGCTATTTGTCACAGCCGATGAACGCGTTCTGGTCAACGAAATTGCGCCTCGTCCACACAATTCGGGGCACTACACGATCGAAGGCTGTGTCACTAGCCAGTTCGAACAGCACATCCGAGCAATTACTGGGTTGCCGCTAGGCGACACCACCCTCATTCGACCAACCGTCATGATGAACCTGCTAGGCGAGCCTGGTCATACAGGCGTTGCCTTTTACAGTGGTCTTCAAGAAGCATTGCAGGCTGACGGCATGAACTTACACATTTATGGAAAGCAATTGACAAGCCCAAAACGAAAAATGGGGCACTTCACCATTACAGCAACAGATATCAACACGGCAAGGCAAACGGCGCACCATGTATACAAAACAATCAAGGTCATCACAAGGGAGGAAGCAGAATGAGTATCGTAGTCGGTATCATCATGGGAAGTGATTCAGATTTACCCATTATGAGTGAAGCGTGTGAGATCCTTACACAATTCTCCATTCCGTATGAAGTGTCTATCGTGTCTGCCCATAGAACCCCTGAAAAAATGATGATGTATGCCAAATCCGCCAAAGAACGAGGTCTTAAACTCATCATTGCCGGTGCGGGCGGTTCGGCGCACTTGCCGGGCATGGTGGCGGCGATGACGACGTTACCTGTCATCGGCGTGCCGATGCAGACAAAAGCGTTAAGTGGCATCGATTCCTTGTATTCGATTGTACAAATGCCGTTTGGCATCCCTGTGGCGACGGTGGCCATTAATGGGGCAAAAAATGCCGCCTTGTTGGCAGTACAAATACTGGGAAGTTTTGATGAGACCATTAGTGAACAGGTGCTTGCGTATAAAAAGCAAATGGAAACGACTGTGAACGAAAAGTCGGCAAAACTAGAGATAGTAGGCTATGAACAGTATTTGAACATATAGTAGTGTAAATTACAGGAGGAGAATCATGATGCATTGGGACAAATTTAAACCAGGAATCTGGCAAACAGAAGTAGAAGTAAGAGACTTTATTCAAAAAAACTACACACCCTATGAGGGTGATGACAGCTTTTTGGCTGACATAACCGAGAAAACAAAAAAGTTATGGGCAGAAGTCACAGCACTTGTGGCGGAAGAGAATAAAAAAGGCGTTTTGGATGCCGAAACAAAGCTTCCTTCGACCCTTACGACGTACGGCGCTGGGTACATCAACAAAGACCTAGAGCAAATCGTAGGTCTGCAAACAGACAAGCCATTTAAAAGAGCCATTATGCCAAACGGCGGTCTTCGCGTTGTAAAAAGTGCGCTTGAAGGCTATGGCTACAAGCTTGACCCAGAGACCGAAAAAATATTTACAAACTACAGAAAAACACACAACGACGGTGTGTTTGACGTGTATACCCCAGCCATGAAGAAAGCGCGCCACTCTGGTATCATCACGGGTCTTCCTGATGCCTATGGCCGCGGAAGAATCATCGGCGACTACAGACGTGTTGCCTTATACGGCATTGACTTTTTAATTGAAGATAGAAAAAAACAAATCGCTCTTTTGGATTTGCCAGAGATTAACGAGAAGGTTATCCAAAATAGAGAAGATCTATCCGAAGGCATCAAGGCATTAAAGCAATTAAAACAAATGGCGGCGTCTTATGGATTTGATATTTCGAAGCCAGCAACAGATGCGAAAGAAGCAATCCAATGGACGTACTTCGCGTATCTTGGCGCAACAAAAGAGCAAGACGGCGCGGCGATGTCATTGGGTCGTGTCTCCACGTTCTTGGATATATACATCGAGAGAGATTTGAAAAAAGGAACGCTGACAGAAGCAGAAGTACAAGAAATGATGGATCATTTCGTCATGAAGCTTCGTATGATTCGCTTTTTGCGTACGCCAGATTACAACCAATTGTTCTCAGGTGACCCAACATGGGTAACAGAGGCAATCGGCGGCATGGGCGAAGACGGCAGAACACTTGTGACAAAGAACAGCTTCCGTATGCTTCATACGTTAAACACACTCGGCCCTGCGCCCGAACCAAACTTGACCATTTTGTGGTCGGTAAACTTGCCAAAGCACTTCAAAGATTTCTGTGCAAAAACATCGATTAACACAAGCAGCATCCAATATGAAAGCGATGATTTGATGCGCGGCTATTGGGGTGACGATTACTCGATCGCGTGCTGTGTGTCTGCCATGAGAACAGGCAAGCAAATGCAATTTTTTGGCGCACGTGCCAATCTTGCAAAGGCTTTGTTATATGCCATCAATGGCGGTAAAGATGAAAAAACAGGCGAGCAAATCGCGCCAGAGTTTGCGGCGATTACTTCCGAATATCTTGAATTTGACGAAGTGTTCCGTAAGTTCGAGCAAATGCTTGAATGGTTGTCTGAGCTTTACATTAACACATTAAACGTCATTCACTATATGCATGACAAATATAGCTTCGAACGTTTGCAAATGGCATTACACGACAAAGATATTTTGCGTACACAAGCGTGTGGTATGGCAGGTTTATCGGTTGTTGTCGATTCACTTTCGGCCATCAAAAATGCAAGAGTTAAAGTAATCCGTAATGCAGATGGCTTGGCTGTTGACTACGAAGTAGAGGGCACTTACACCGCTTTCGGTAATAACGATGACGAAGTCGACAAAATGGCGTACGACGTTGTAGAATTGTTTATGGGCAAATTGAGAAAGCACAGAACCTACAGAAAAGGTGTTACAACACTTTCTGTTTTGACCATCACATCAAACGTTGTATACGGCAAAAAAACAGGTAGCACACCAGACGGCAGAAAAGCGGGCGAACCATTTGCACCGGGTGCAAATCCAATGCACGGTCGTGATGTAAAGGGTGCCATTGCTTCTTTGGCCTCGGTTGCAAAGCTTCCATACCAATATGCACAAGACGGCATCTCTTACACATTCTCGATCATCCCGAAAGCACTTGGCAAAAACATGGATGAGAGAATCAACAACTTGACAGGTATATTAGACGGATATTTCGGCGATCATGGTCATCATATCAATGTAAACGTATTTGACAAGGAAATGTTGTTAGACGCCATGGATCATCCAGAACAATATCCACAGTTGACGATTCGTGTATCTGGATATGCGGTAAACTTTGTAAAGTTGACGAGAGAACAACAGCTTGACGTCATCAACAGAACGTTCCACGAGAAGTTTTAATTTGGACTATCCATATGTGGGGTACACACCACAACGGACGAAAGGAGCCTGACAAATGGCCACAAAAGGACGCATTCATTCCATCGAGACATGCGGTACGGTAGATGGACCGGGCATTCGATATGTGATTTTTCTACAGGGTTGTCCTTTGCGATGTGTTTATTGCCACAATCCTGACAGCTGGGACATCAACGGCGGCAATGAAATGACCGTTGACGAATTGTTCGAAGACATTATAAAATATAAATCCTATATGAAATTTAGCGGCGGCGGCGTCACGGTCAGTGGCGGCGAGCCGCTGATCCAGGCGGAGTTTGTGCTAGAATTGTTCAAACTCTTGAAAGAAGAGGGCATACACACGGCGATAGACACGTCGGGGCAAGCCCCTCTGGATAGAGTGAAAGAGTTGCTTTCTTACACAGATTTGTTGTTGCTTGATATCAAATCGATCGACCCGGACACCTTCGAGAAGGTGACCGCCGTGAAGATTGA
>JAVBJY010000099.1:0-6492 GCA_031546735.1 Eubacteriales bacterium | reverse complement strand
CGTGACTTGATTTATTGTACTCTGCTGGCATACTTCCCTCTCCTTTCGGGTTTTAGTATGCCCCAGTTCTTTAAATTTAAGGCTTAAAGCGTATACCGCCTAAAGGCGGTGGGTTTAGACCCCGTGAATGGAAACTAAAATCAATATCCTTCGGAATCATATTGGCACGAACCGAATTTTCAATATAATTCACCATAGAGCGGACTTCGGCTTCATATGCAACCTGCCCAGCGCTTGACGGCGTTGTAGCCACAAATTTACTCGGAAAGCTGTTGCTACTGCTTCCTTGAAAGCCAATGACATTCTGAAACTGCGTAATCGTCGTGAGCTCTAAGCCATAATTTGTACCGTTGTGAAAAGAGACCGCGTTATTTAAGCCAATGGAAACGTGCGCGTTGTTTTGGTCAAACCCTTTTGCGCCGTTGTCAAAGGCAATGAGGTTTTTCACGGTGCGATGTGTTTGATTGGTGGCGACGGCTGCCGAGCCAAATTTAAACCCGTTCGGATTGCCAGACCATTTTGCACTCACAATCGGCCCGCTTATGCCCGGCATCGTTAAATCCCCCGGAATGACAAACGCCTGTTTGCTCAAATCCTTAGTCAAGTTCTCTCTATACTGTGCATTTTGCATCAAGTAGGCAATCAACGGAGAATTTTCATCCGGCGCATTTCCTTTTCGCATATCATATTCGCCGGTAAACACCTTTCTGTCTCCGTTTTGCCAAGCCATGCAATTTTCGTAAGACAGGTCTTCAAACCAGTCGAAACTGTCGTACCCGTCATCCGAATTTTCCCATGAAAAGCAGTTAATCAGTTTGTTGCCTAACCCAATATTTTGCCTCGGGTCAAGGCTATCGCGAACACGACTCAGTTTAATTGAAAAACCATCCGCATTTGCGCCCATTCCGGTTTCTGTGTAAATGTCAAAGTTGCGGTACGAATAACAATTCTTGAGTGTGTTGTGATCCGCACTGTTTGTAATCTGAATGCCCGAATCTTTGTTGTACCTGGTGACGCAATCTTCTAACGTACTGTTACCCGCATTGACTGGTGCCGAGGGTGATGGTGTCGAAGGCGACTTAATCTGTACGCCGTTATCTGGTGCTTTTTCGATGATTAACCCCTTGATATAATAATTATTGCCTGTAATTCTGATGCCAACACCAGCGTCATTCACTTCCTTTAGATTTGTGAAATCCAACACAGGTGTCATGCCCGGATACGCTTCTATCTTCAAAGGGTTTGTAGGTGATTTATTTAATTTAATTTGCGCGTTGCAATCCAACCGATCTGCCTTTATATAAATTGTTCCGCCTGTCGTGCCCTTCGCAGAAATGGCCGTCATCAAGCTTGCAAAATTTGTCACGACTGTAGCGCCAGGGTCTAACACCACCGACGCATCGTTTCCAAATTCGTACACCGGCGCAAGGGGTGCCCCCTGTTCTGTATCCCAGATAAACACCTTGTAGGTCAATTTGCTTCTGTCTTCTGGCAAGCCAATGGGAAACGATACCGCCTTAGACATCTCTGTGCTGGTCATGTCTATTTTTTTTGTGTCGATCACAATATCATTTTTGTAGAGCACGCCATAAATCTGGGCGCTTTGCGCCGCGACTGCATTTCGTTTCACGACAGCAGAAAAAACCGCCGTCTTGCATGTTTGAAAATCTGTGATTGTCTGCGTGCTTTCATTCTTTATCGCGGCTTGCGTACACATAAATGGCGTGTATGCCGCAAATACTTGCACAGAAGATAGTAACAGCAAACAGCCGATTGCCACCATCATCCCTATCATTTTTCGTGCCATCTTGAAGACCCCTCTCATCTAAACAACCCTGTGACCGCCTGTTCGTCTATGCTTAACCGACAATCCCCAATTTGAATATGTGGCTTGTTCTTCCCATGGAAGTCACTGCCGCATGTTGCCATCAGCCTATGCTCCCTTGCTTTTTGATAAAAAAACTGTGTGGTCGCCTCTTCATGGTAAGAGGAAAACACCTCCAACCCGTCAATCCCTTCTTTTATGATTTTGTCTACAAAAGAAAAATCATGTTTTAGGTTTTGCCCCGGATGTGCCAAAACCGCAACCCCATTTGCACGGTGAATCAGTGCAACAGCCTCGTTCAGCGAGATATACCGAATGGGGACATAGGCGGGCTTATCCTTCGAAAAGAAATCCCAATAGAAGTGTACATAGGGCATATCACTTTTTGCGCCGCCTTGTAAATAGGGCTTCAAACAATCGTGTTTGCCCGCAGTTTCGGCGCCCAACACAATTTCTGCAATCAATTCGCCTGTGACAATCTTACCGCCCGCGGCGTCAAACACATCATTTTCTTTGATTGTGATGCCTGTGGCTTTGGTGAATTTATACATTTTTTCAGACGCCGCTTCCATCTCTTGTTTAAAGATATCGTCTTCAATCGCTGAAAATTCGTCTCGATCGTACGCAAAATCATAGCCTAAGAGATGAAAATTCATCTCTTCATAGACGCAGTCGAGTTCGACGCCCGCAATGACACGGATGCCCTTCTCTTTGCCTAACGCAATCGCCTCTGACACCCCTTTTACAGAGTTATGGTCTGTGACAGCGATCATGTGCATGCGTTTGTTTTCGCATAGCCCGATGATGTCTGCCGCGCTAAATTCTCCATCGTCGCTATGATGTGAATGAATATGCAAATCTACTTTTGACATAAAATCCCCCTCTTTTACGGTTAGAAGGTGCCTAGCAAATCCTTGGCAAGCCCTCACCTCTTAACAAATCCAGTTGTCTTTGGCCGCCTAACCTAGTCCGCAACAACACATTCGCGCCGTTTTGCACTGTTCCGACAATGGTCGCGTTGGCGCCATATTTTGTTTTCTTCATCAGTGCCACGGCTTGTTCGGCCTGCTCTGCCGGAACAAATGCGACAAACTTGCCTTCATTGGCCATATACAAAGGGTCCAGCCCCAAAATATTGCAAAACCCCTGTACCTCTTTTGAAACAGGCAGTTTGTCCTCTTCGATTTCAAACCGACAACCGCAACCGCCCGCCATTTCTTTTAACACCGTTGCCAAACCGCCCCGTGTAATGTCGCGCATGCTATGTACGGCGATGTTATGCTCCCGCAGTATATCTACAATCGCCCCCAGTGGTGCCACATCACTTTGGATTTGATTGGTGATGCCCATTCGTTCACTCATGATGCTCGCATGGTGCTCTCCCAAATTGCCCGACACCAATATGGCATCTCCTTCTGTGATGTGCTGTACAGAAAATGGCTTGTCACAAAACCCAATGCCAGAGGTGTTAATCATAAGCCCGCCGTTACCTTCAATCACCTTCGTGTCTGCCGTCACAACGATGACGCCCGCTTCTGCCGCTGTATCCCGTATCGACACCAATATTTTTTCTAAATCGTCCGTGTCAAAATTTTCTTCTATAATAAACCCCATCGAAATATACTTGGGAACAGCACCAACCGATAGCAAGTCGTTTATCGTTCCGCAAACCGACAGCCGCCCGATGTCACCGCCCTTAAAAAAAAGAGGCTTCACTACGAAGGAATCTGTCGTAAAAGCCAATTTTCCAGACGCCTCAAAAACCGCCGCGTCTTCCATTTTTTGTAGTATGTCATTGTTGATGTATTTTAAAAAGTATTGCCTGATCAGGTCGGAGGTCTCTCTTCCGCCGTTGCCATAAGAAATATCGATTTTCAATTGCGTACACCGTTCCTTTCCTCTGTATCTTTTATATCGTTGTGTAGTAGATGCCGCATGCGCCTTCACTCGACACCATACAAGGGCCAATGGGATTCGACGGCGTACAGGCTTTTCCAAACATGCCACACCCAAACGGGCTTATCCGCCCCAAAATGACGTCTGTACATTTGCAGTTTGGATCGATGTTGTCATCTGCTAGCCCTTTGCTACCCGCGTCTAGTGCCGCATACGCGTCTTTTAGAAACAATCCAGACGAAGCCATATCGCCGATGCCACGCCACACGATATCCCCCGCTTCAAAATAGGTTTGGATTAGCGCCCAAGCCTTTGTGTTGCCCTCGTCTGAAACAGAGCTTTTGTATAAATTTTTTACGCTATATTCTTTGTTTTGTATTTGCATGATGATGTCGTATACCGCCGCTATAATGTGCTCACCTTCAAACCCCGTCACCACAAACGGCTTTTGATAGCGACGCGCAAGTGGCTCGTACACGTGGCTTCCGATAATGACGCTCACATGTCCCGGGCACAAAAAGCCGTCGATATGATGCTCACTTTTGCATATAAAATCAAGCGCCGGTATGATCGTCTTAATAGAGGTCAACAGCTTTAGATTGTTGATGCCCCTATTTACAATTTCTTCTACCATCACCGCATAGACAGCCACCGTCGTTTCAAACCCGACAGCGGCAAATACAAACTGCGTGTCCGGATTTTTTTGTGCGATGCCGATTGCCTGTAGCGGCGAATATAAAAATTCTACACGGCCGCCTTCCATCTTCGCCTTTGCCAAAGAGCCATTCTGCCCCGGCACCTTCAACATATCGCCAAAACTAAGCACACAGTGCCCTTCTTGTTTTGAAAAATTGACAAGCTTATCGATATACGACGACGGCGTAACGCAAACCGGGCACCCCGGCCCCGAAATCAATTGAATCTGCTTTGAAAACGTCTGATGAAAACCATTTTTCGCAATGGCCTGTGTATGCGTGCCACAAACCTCCATAATTTTAAGCGTCGGTCCATCATAGTGTTTCAAAAACGAAAAAGCCTTCTCAATCATGACCAGATAACTCCTTTACCTCTTCATACAATTCGGCATAGAGCTCGCTAATCTCGTCATGCATTTCTTTTTTGATGACATCAATGGCACAGCCCGCATGAATCAACACGTATTCACCGACTGATACATTGACAAGCGAAATATTAACATCACAAATGTTGCCCATACTATCTACCTTCGCGTAGTTGCCTTCTATCGACAACACGGCGCCCGATGCCGCAATACACATACGTACCCACCTACTCTTTCTTTAAAACCTATTTAACATAGGGCACCAGCCAAATACGCTTGCCCCAAGCTGATACAACCGTCGCCAGACGGATACCGCACGTTTCGAAACACGGCAAACCCTTCGTTTTGTAACGCTTCAATGGCAAGGTTTAACAACAATTTATTTTGAAAAACGCCGCCCGATAGGGCAACGTTGTGGATGGCTTGTTTATGCCTTACTCTTTTACAAACGGTGGTGATCATATCCGCCACCGCCCGGTGAAACCCAAGCGCCAACGCGTAAATCGATTCATTTTGTTCCGCACAAGAAAGTATCGTCTGCAACAGACCGTCATATTCGATCGTGACACCTGCTTCTGCCTGTCCATCGACCACACCAAACGCCATGGCAATCGGTTGTTCGCCCCGTTCAAACCCAAGCTCTGCTATTTTTTCAAGTTCCATCGCCCCGTGGCCTTCATATTGATTTTGGTAACAGATGCCCAGAAGTGCCGACACCACATCAAACAATCGACCCATGCTAGACGTAAACACTGTATTGATGTTGTTCTGTAATCCCGCCCGAATCATTTTATTTTCTTCGGGGGTTTTGAGTTTGCTACAATCATGTAAGTGATGGGTGTAGCAACAGGCAGTTTTCGCCGCGTCTTTTAAAGAGGCGTCGCCGCCAATGATTTTTGTATCGTTTAAATGGGCATACCTTGTATATTGCTGTTTGTGACAAATTAAAAATTCGCCGCCCCAAATGTGCCCATCTGTGCCATACCCCGTGCCATCAAAGGCAACGCCGATGATGGGGTCGGTGATGCCATGCTCTGCCATCACCGATGCGATGTGGGCATGGTGGTGCTGAACCGCAAGAAGCGGAACCGAAAGTTTTTGGGACAGTTTCTCAGCGATCTTTCGGCTAAAATAATTGGGATGTAGGTCGCAAACGATACACGTCGGCGCAAACGATAACAGGTTAAAAAAATAGTCTACACTCTTTTGATACAGCTCGCAATTTAAAAAATTTTCCAGATCACCCATAAAGGAACTAACGTAGGCCAACCCATCTTTTAGCATACAGAAGGCACTTTTCAAATCGCCACCCGCCGCAAAGACATTGCGTGTCGCTTCCATAGGCAACGCGTCCGGCACATAACCCCGGGCACGCCTGATGACCATCGGCCCATCGGCACAAAATTTCACAACCGAATCGTCTACCACATTGTGAATGCGGCGCTTGTTGTACAAAACAGGTATGCGGTCTGCACAAAGTGCAAGCATATCGTCTTCATCTTGTATAATAGGCGAATCACTGATGTTGCCGCTCGTAAAAATGAGCGGCCCCCCCTGTTCGACCATCATGTATTGTAACGCTGTGGTGGGCAAAAAACAGCCACAATAGAGGCTACCATTGACGACATTGGGCGCAAACGGTCTTTCTAAATATGGTTCATCTAAAAAACGCAAAAGCACGATGGGATGAATGGGCGACATGAGCATGTCT
>JAVBJY010000024.1:0-5751 GCA_031546735.1 Eubacteriales bacterium | reverse complement strand
AATAAAAGAGCGTTTGGAAGTCATCATTAGCACAGCACCCGTACTATATATATTTATTTTAGATGGCAAGGTCTTTGAACTCAATGACTATACAAAACACAATGTCAACATCGCCGTGGGGGACACAACTGACCAGTTGTTTACAAACCCAGGGCGAATCGAAGGCATTACCCAAGCCCTTCGGGATAAGTCAGTGATCCAACTCGAAAATGAAGAAGTCATCATGAAAGACAATATGGTTTTGCGTTTTCATTTAAGCGTGGCAAAATATTGGTTTAAAGATAAGGAAGCCTACATTTTGTGGGGGGTTGATGTCGAAGAAAGCGAATTACAAAAAGACATAATCGAAAATTCTGAAAAAGATTTAAAGATTTTGCTGGATGGATTGCCACTGCCGATTGTAATGGTCATTCCGTTCCATGACATTATTTTGTATGCAAACAATATCTTTTTAGGCATGTTTGGGTTTGATACGTCGGAAGAAGTAATCGGGCTTGATATCAAAGAATTGTACGCAAAGCGTGAAGAAGATGAGGACGATTCATTTGAAATGGCACTCGACTTTGCCGAATCTCTTGTCCGAGAGAAAAAGACCCGTATGCAGGAGTTAAAATATAAAACACGGCACGGGAAGATCCTTGACGCGCTCGTTCGAACCAGTGCAATCAAATACAACGGGGAGTTAACGTTTCTCTCCATTATCACAGATGTCTCTGAAGAAAACAAAAGGGCGCAACTGTTGCTTGACGCCGCAGACAAAGAGAAAGAGGCGCACCAGTTAAAGAATCGTTTCTTGGTCAACATGAGCCACGAGATTAGGACGCCGATGAATGCGATCATTGGGTTGTCGCAGTTGGCGTTGATGAAAGAACAAACGCGCGAAAATAACGATGTGTTCAGAAAAATCAATATATCGTCTAAAAACTTGCTCTCGATCATCAACGATATACTGGATTTTTCTAAAATTGAAGCGGGGAAACTCGAACTGGTGGAAGACGAATTTAATTTAGAAGACATCATATCGAACGCATTTATGGTTGCGTCGGGCAAGATTGAAGACAAAAAAATTGAGATGTTGCTCGATATGGCACAGGATGTCAACTATTATTTGGTAGGCGACAAGACAAGGCTATGGCAGGTTCTGAAAAACGTTCTCGACAATTCGGCCAAATATACAGAAGAAGGCAAAATTGTGCTCACGGTATCAAAAGCAGAGCCCCTTTTGGAGGACGATAGGCTGTATTTGTCGTTTAATATCGAGGACACAGGTCTCGGCATGCTTGACGAACAAGTGGCAAAACTGTTTACGCCGTTTGAGCAGTTCCACAACAAGGGCAAAACAGCCAACGCAGGCACCGGGCTTGGCATGTCGAGTATCAAGCAACTGATCGAATTGATGGGCGGAACCATCAAGGTGACAAGTGAAGTAAATGTCGGTACAAAGACACAGATTGTCATTGGGTTTAGAAAAGGTTCAAAAAATACAACGATGCGGGATGCATTGCGGCAAAACCAAATTGACAAAGGGCATGTATTGATTGCAGACAGCAATGAAGATGCGTGCGTCATCATGGGCAATCTGCTTCGCATTGTCGGCATCGAATCAGTCTGTGTGCATAGCGGCGAACAAGTTGTGCAGGCGATACAAGAACAGGAACAAAAAGGAACGCCGTTTACCATTGTCATATTGGATTATATGCTAGACGACGAGAACGGCATCGAAATCGGAAAAAAAATAAAAGACATTTTGTCTGTGCAGTCGTCGGAGGTATCCAAGATCTTAACCCTTCCGGTGTATGCAGATCATGTAACGACCCATGAAATCATGGACGCCGGGTTTAACGATTGTATCGAAAAGCCATTTGTGCCCACATATTTTATCAATCAACTCTGTAGTAGCCTGCCTGAAATTCAGAAAGAAGACAACGAGAAACTAGCCGTGTTCGAAAATCTCAAGGTCATCTTATGCGAAGACAATGAGATCAACCAAGAAGTGGCCTCTGGCATGTTGGAAATGTTTAACATCATGCCCGATACGGCAGCCAATGGCGTCGAATGTTTAGAACTACTGGAAAAAGGCGCGTACGATTTGGTCTTTATGGATATCTTGATGCCTGTCATGGATGGGCGCGAAGCAACGGTTAAAATTAGAAATAGCGGCAAGCCTTACCAGAACATTCCGATTATCGCCATGACTGCCAACGTGATGCAAGATGACATCGAAGAGTATATGAAAGATGGCATGAACGGGCATGTGGGCAAGCCACTAGACTTTACAGAACTAAACAACCAGCTTTTGATGCATATGTCTGCGTTTTTAAAGCAGTAACAAACGGTCACGAAAGGGAGGCGAAGGATGTATAACCCTATATATTCTTTGTCTCCTTTTTTTCGTGCTGAGGAAATTGTTTTAAATCATGCCAAAGTCGCGGAATACTATAGTAAAATTTCAATACTTCTGATAAAATGTAGAATAGAGTTCTTGCGCAATCGCAAAATACGCGATTATGCAAGAAGAATTATGATAGAAAGAGTGATACTCATGCCAATTAAAGTGCCCGACAATTTGCCAGCAAAAGAAATTCTAACAGCCGAAAATATCTTTGTGATGAATGAAAGCCGTGCGTTTAAACAAGACATTCGTCCATTGAAAATTTTGATTTTAAATTTGATGCCAAACAAGCAAGAAACAGAAGTGCAGCTTTTGAGGTTGATCGGCAATACGCCACTGCAAGTGGAAGTGACACTCATGTATATGGAAAGCCATACGTCAAAAAACACGTCGATGGTTCATTTGTCATCGTTTTATAACGTGTTTGGCGATATCGAGCATAAAAAATTTGACGGCATGATTATTACAGGCGCGCCGATTGAGCATCTGCCTTTTGAAGAGTTAACGTACTGGCCAGAGCTTGTGAAAATTATGGAATGGACGAAAACAAATGTGACCAATACGCTCCACATCTGTTGGGGTGCCCAAGCAGGGCTACACTATCATTATGGCATCCCGAAATATCCCCTGGACCAGAAGGCGTTTGGCATATTCGAACATCAAAAAATTGACAAAAATTGTTCGCTCCTACGGGGTTTTGACGATTTATTTTATGTGCCACATTCGAGACATACGACCATTCACCGCGAAGACATCGAAAAAAATCAGGATATCTCTATCGTGTCTGAGTCGGAAGAGTCGGGCGTCTATCTCGTTGTGTCAAAAGATGGACGTCAAGTTTTTGCCACCGGACATTCAGAGTATGATCCGGGCACATTAAAGAAAGAATACCTACGAGACGTCAACATGGGCCTCGCGATTGATATGCCGTTGCATTATTTTCAAGACGATGATCCGTCTAAGGAACCACTTGTACGGTGGCGCTCTCATTCGAATTTGTTGTTTCACAACTGGCTCAATTATTATGTCTACCAAGAGACGCCGTACGATTTGGACGAATTACTGTAGCAAGTTTCAGGAGGTACTATGGATAAATTTGAGGTTGTGTCGGAATTTAAACCGACAGGCGACCAGCCCGAAGCCATTGAAGGCTTGACAAGCGGCTTTTTAAACGGAAAAAAATTTCAAACACTACTCGGTGTCACAGGCTCTGGAAAAACCTTCACGGTTGCCAATATTATCCAAAACCTGAACAAGCCGACCCTTGTGATGGCCCATAACAAAACGTTAGCGGCACAGCTCTACAGTGAGTTTAAAGAATTTTTTCCGAACAATGCGGTAGAATACTTTGTAAGCTACTATGATTATTACCAGCCGGAGGCGTATGTGCCTCAAACGGATACGTATATTGAAAAAGATTCATCGATTAATGATGAAATTGATAAATTAAGGCATTCGGCTACATCGGCTCTATTTGAACGAAAAGACGTCATCATCATCGCCAGTGTTTCGTGTATCTATGGTCTGGGCGACCCCATCGATTATAACAATATGGTGCTCTCTCTAAGGCCGGGTATGCTGAAAGACAGAGACGACGTCATGCGTAAACTCATTGACATTCAATACAATCGTAACGACATGAACTTCACAAGAGGTACCTTTCGGGTGCGTGGCGACGTGCTCGAAATATTGCCGACAAACTCGTCAGACAAAGCCTTTCGCGTCGAGTTCTTTGGCGATGAGGTAGAGCGTATCGTGGAAATAGACGTACTAACCGGAGAAATCTTGGGCTTGCAAAAGCACATTACGATTTTCCCCGCTTCTCACTATGTAACACCCCGAGACAAACTGATAACGGCGGTCAAAAATATAGAATTAGAGTTGGAAGAACGAGTAAAAGAATTAAAAGCGGACGACAAGTTGCTAGAGGCGCAACGGTTGCAACAAAGAACCAACTATGACATGGAACTGATGCTTGAAATGGGCTTTTGTACAGGCATCGAAAACTATTCGAGGCACTTGTCAGGGCGCGCGCCCGGCAGTACGCCCCATACACTCATTGACTATTTTCCAGACGATTTTCTTATCGTGGTAGACGAATCCCATGTGACGCTTCCACAAGCGCGGGGCATGTTTGAGGGCGATAAGTCGCGAAAGACGACATTGGTTGACTTCGGCTTCCGTTTGCCATCTGCACTCGACAACAGGCCGTTAAAATTTGACGAGTTCCAACAAAAAATTAAGCAGATGCTTTTTGTATCCGCTACGCCCTCTAAATACGAAGCCGAACATTCTGAGCATACGGTAGAGCAAATCATTCGCCCCACAGGGTTGCTCGACCCCGAAATCGAAATCAGACCAATCAAAGGGCAAGTGGATAACCTAATCAGCGAAATCAACCGGGTGACGGCAAAAAATCAAAAGATATTGGTGACGACGCTGACAAAAAAAATGGCAGAAGACTTGACCAATTATTTAAAAGAAAGTGGCATCCGGGTGCAGTATCTCCATTCGGATATTGATACCTTGGAGAGACTGGAAATTATACGTGATTTGCGAATGGATGTATTTGATGTATTAATCGGCATTAACCTTCTACGAGAAGGTTTGGATATACCCGAAGTATCTCTCATTGCCATACTAGACGCGGATAAGGAAGGTTTCTTGCGTTCGGAAACATCGTTGATCCAAACGATAGGACGCGCCGCCAGAAACTCGGATGGCAAGGTCATTATGTATGCCGATCGAATCACGGATTCAATGCAAAAAGCCATTTCGGAGACCAATAGACGGCGAAGAATTCAAGAGGATTATAACACCGAGCACGGCATCGTGCCGAAGACAATCATCAAAAAGGTGCGCGACATCATCCGCGCAACCGAAAGTTATACAGAAAAGAAATCGAAGGGCTTGGCAAAAGACCCAGAGTCGATGAGCAAAGAAGAGCTTTTTGAAGAAATTAAAAAAATCGAGAAGGAAATGAAAGCGGCCGCGAGAGATTTGCAGTTTGAGCAAGCGGCGACGTTGCGGGATGCATTATTAGAGATTAAGAAATTTTTGCACTAAACTTCTTGTAGCGTATAACAGAATCCAAAATGAAATTGCGCAAGGAATCTACGGAACCATGTATTGGGGGAACTAAAAGAAATGGCACAAGATAAAATTATCATAAAAGGTGCACGAGAGAATAATTTAAAGAACATCGATTTAGAGATACCACGGGATCAGTTTGTGGTGTTTACCGGTTTGAGCGGCTCCGGCAAGTCAAGCCTCGCCTTTGACACGATCTATGCAGAAGGGCAACGGCGGTATGTAGAATCGCTGTCGTCCTATGCCAGACAGTTTTTGGGGCAGATGGA
>JAVBJY010000064.1:0-4591 GCA_031546735.1 Eubacteriales bacterium | reverse complement strand
ATAGAAGCCCGTGCCACCCACGACAATCGGGATTTTGCCTTTTTCATGCAGTTGTTTAATGCGTGCCGTTGCCATGTTTTTAAACTGCGCAACGGAATATTCATCATCTGGATTTAATTCATCAATCAAATGATGCGTAATGCCACGCATTTCTTCCTTTGTTGGCTTCGCAGTGCCAATGTCCATCGTTTTATAAATCTGCATCGAATCCGCCGAAATAATCTCTGTGTTTAACTTTTCTGCCAGACAGATGCTTGTGTCTGTTTTGCCACAAGCGGTCGGCCCAGCGATGATAATGATTGGTTTGTTCATGTGCATTCTTTACCTCTTTATTATTCTGGCATAATAGGCCCATCGGATATGGTCGAGCTATCTTCTTGTGCTTGGGCAGCCTGTGGTTGCTCTGGCTGCACCTCTTGTTTTTGCTGTTCTGGTTGTTCTTGTTTCTCTGGCTGTTTTTGTGGCTGCGGTTGAACGGGTTTGTCATCTGTGGCGTTCACAGGTGTCGAAGCAGACTCTGTCATTTGGTCAACCGTCGGAATTACTTCCAATTCTTCCGTGTTGACGCCGTTTGTAGCCGCACCGCCCTGTTTGGCAACATTAGTACCGGCATCAACACCTTTTTTTGTGCCGACCACCACTTCTGCCCGTCTTGGTTTATATGTACTTGTGTTAATTGGAACCTTTTCCACCATCGTACCACCTTCATACACAAGCTTGTATATCTTGTATTTAAAGCCGTCTGCCGGTTTTGTAACCACTTCTCTGACGCCGTCTGCCACTGTATCACTATAGGTGACATTTTCGGCCGGTGCAGGTATCGTTTCAACCAATGTTTTTTCAAATTTTAAATGTCGGTTGCTGTCATGAATCTCATGGCCGTATAGGTTGACAATGACTTTGTTGTCTGTCAAATAGCTTTCGATGTAGACGGGGTTATCCGTTGAATCTCGAAATTTAAGGTCGATGTAATCCCCTGCAAGGGTTGCATCAAAGCCATAATCCGTATAGCCAACCTTTAGAGAATGATTTTGGCGCTCGACTACATCAAGCTCGGCATACAAGATCGCGTTGTACAAGGTGCTAGACACTTGGCAAACGCCACCGCCGTAGTCGTCGACTAATTTTCCACCGACGATTGTCGGTGCTGGCTTATAGCCATTTTCCGCCGTGCTTGGTCCGAAGGCAATATTGGTTGAAAAAATCTCACCCGGATAGACGACAGAATTATTCAGCTTGCTCGCGGCAACCTTCATATTGGTAATTCTGTTTGCGTCGCCGCCTTTGTACGTCGTGGCATACGTGCCAATCAAATCTTTTGATTTTTCAAAGTATTCCGATGTGCGATTCGCTCTTACGGACGACGTGGTGACAACGATCACGCTCTCTTTGTTTAAGGCAAGCGTCTCTTTTATCGCGCTTACGACTGCCTCTTGATTGATCTCAAGCCCACGTTGGTCTTCTGTAATGATAAATTTTCCGTTTTCTCGTTTCATCGAGGCGTCTACGGGCGCAATGTTCTTCTGTGCGGCCAGCGTCTTCACTTCGTTTTTTACCATCTCTTCATCGTATGTATAGTTTGCATTCACATTAAACGGTGTGTACATGAGTTCTGACACAAGTTTATATCGTTCTTTGATTGATCCTGTTCTGCCGTGTTCGTATGCTTCGTTGACAGCCGCCTCTATATCATAGTGGGCGCCAAACTTACTAAACGGATAGACAAGCTCCTCGCTTTGAAAATCTAAGGTTAACTTTTGTTTTTCGAGGGGTGCTTGTAATTTTTGATTGAGACGTTCAATCGCTTCTGCTTTCGTAAGACCTGTTAAATCTTCGTAGTTGACTGTGACATACTGGTAAAACGTATCCACGTCGACAAGTGCTTTCATTTTTTGATATTCCATGTAGGTATTGACTAAAAAAGCTGCGACCCCTAAGACTGCCACAATCAGAACGACGATAATCATTTTGAATCCGATGCCGGTTCTTGAATCAATTCTTTTTGCCATGTGTAATAACCTCCGGAAAATTTTATATAAGCGCTTTTTGATTATACCTGAAAGCAAAAAAAAAAATCCATTGTTATCCATGGATTTTAAAAATTTTTTTTATATTTGATAGAAAGGGGCAAGCAATGACGCCAACAGGAATTCATGACTGCCCCCTACCTGTAAAATTTAGCCTTGCATCGCTTTGCTTACTTCTTCTGCAAAGTTTTCTTCTTTCTTCTCAAGACCCTCGCCTGTTTCAAAACGCACAAAACGCTCAACCACAACCGTCGCGCCCACTTCTTTCGAAATAGATTCAACATATTGTTTCACTGTCATTTTGTCGTCCTTTACATACTCTTGGTCAAGCAAACAAAATTCTTTTAACTCTTTGTTCAAACGTCCTTCGATCATTTTTTCAACGATATTGGCTGGCTTGCCCTCGTTTAACGCTTGCTCTGTTAATATTTTTCTTTCTTTTTCGATAAAGTCTTGTGATACGTCTTCTCTCTTCAAGAATTTTGGTGACATAGCCGCAATTTGCATCGAAATGTTTTTACCGGCTTCGACAATCAAATCAGATTGCTTCTCGCAGCTTAATTCGATCAAGACCGCCACACGACCACCGCCATGGATATAAGAAATAATTTGGCCTGGTTTTTCTTTTACAAATTTTTCAAAACGTCTGATGCTCAAATTCTCGCCAATGATCGCGATTTTTTGGCTCAGCGCATCTTTAACCGTCACCGATGTGTCATCTGCCCATGTCTCTGCAAGAAACGCATCCATGTCTGTGGCATCCGAAGTCATCGCTTGCGCCGCTACTTTCGCCACGTATGTTTTGAAATCTTGATTCTTTGCAACGAAATCGGTTTCGCTATTGACTTCTACAACAACGCCGATTTTGTTGTCTTCTGAGATCGACGCAAAAGCAAGACCTTCCGACGCAATACGACCCGCTTTTTTCAATACAGCAGAGAGCCCTTTTTCACGAAGCACCTCAACTGCTTTTTCGATATCTCCATCTGTTTCTGTTAAAGCGTTTTTACAGTCTACCATGCCGGCACCTGTTAATTCACGAAGTTCTTTAATTTTTGCAGCAGTTACAGCCATATCAATACCCTCCATATTTTTATAATATTTTTTCGTATATTTGTAAACATTAAGCGGCCTGTCCCTTGTATGACAGTATATATATAAAAAAGCTTCAACCGGACATCCTTTGGTTGAAGCTTTAGGCAAATGCCCCAAAATTCAAAATTTATCTTAAGCCAAGTCCTCTTGTGATGCTTCTTCAGCTTCGCTAAACTGAGCGCCTTGTTTTGATTCGATTACTGCGTCTGCCATTCTGCCCGCAATCAACTTAACGGCACGAATCGCATCGTCGTTGCCTGGGATCACAAAATCGATTTCTTCTGGATCGCAGTTTGTATCAACGATTGCAACAATAGGGATACCCAATGTATGGGCTTCTTGGATCGCAATTCTTTCTTTTTTAGGATCAACGATAAACATAACGTCTGGCACTCTTGTCATATCTTTAATTCCGCCGATGTTTTTGTCTAGTTTTTCCATTTCATGCATTAATTTTGCAACTTCTTTTTTAGGAAGAACGTCAAATGTACCATCTTCCTTCATCGCGTGTAATTGTTTAAGACGTTTGATTCTTGTCTTAATTGTACCGAAGTTGGTAAGCATACCGCCCAACCATCTTTCGTTTACATAATACATGCCACAACGGATTGCTTCCTCTTTGATAGAGTTTTGTGCTTGTTTCTTCGTGCCGACAAAAAGGATTTCGCCGCCGTCTTTGATGATGTCGCTCACTGCATTGTAAGCGTCCTCTACCTTTTTAACGGTTTTTTGAAGGTCGATGATGTAAATACCGTTTCTTTCGGCAAAAATATATTCTGCCATTTTTGGATTCCAGCGTCTTGTTTGGTGTCCGAAATGCACACCCGCTTCGAGAAGTTGTTTCATAGAAATAACACTCATGTTTTATTACCTCCTTATGGTTTTTACCGCCACAAATCCTTGTCAAGAACCATGTAGGCACCCCTTGACAAACCAATTTGTGTGAGTATTTTGGTTCGTTTGCGATTATATCACAATATGTCGGCAAGCGCAATGATTAATTGAATTTTTAACGGATAAATTTCGCAAACAATGTAAAAATTCACAAAGTGGGTTAAAGACTTGCCGAAGACAGCTTAAACTGAACCGGCAAATAAAACGAAGCATTGCTTGCCTTTAAACACCACCGCATATTTAAAAATATTTTTTATTCCATTCTCAATGAGGGCAGTAGCATATGCTTTTTCCTCAATTTGTTTCATGGCTTCTGCGCATGCCTTCTCAACATCGTTGTCACTTTCCCTTAATATAGACTTAAATTCTATAATAATGCCGTTAGCAGATTTGTTTTTCGGCTCTAACATAACATCATAACGCCCCAAACCAGATTCACGGTTTGAATGAACCAAATAATGATCATGAAGTTCAACCAACAACCCAAGAACAAAGCCATGATAGAAGCTTTCGTTGTTGTCAAAGTAACTAATGGTCTTTAAAAGTAGTTGGTTTATTAAATATTCAAAATCTGA
>JAVBJY010000103.1:0-58813 GCA_031546735.1 Eubacteriales bacterium | reverse complement strand
CGGCTTCCCATTCACGGGGAAGCCGCCCTTCTCTGTGTATCGAATCCCAAAACATTGCGCAAACGCCTCGTCTTCAACATCCATGGTCTGGTCGATGCAATGGAGCCGCATACGTGGACATGAAATAAATGCAACATGCGTATTCTTCATTTAGGCTTAAAATTGCCCATACTATCATAAAAAAATATGCAATACTTTAAGAAGGAAAAATTAGAAAATTAAGTTGACATATTTCGAGATTATGTATACAATCAAAATGTAACTGTCGTTTTGTTTACACATAGGAGGGAGTACGTTTATGAAGCTAAAGCAACTACTCAGTATGGGGCTCGTTGTCTCAATGTTAGTGCAAAGTGTACCTGCATTTTCAGAAACAAACAGTACAAGCTTTGTCCCCGATGCCAAGTCACAAACAAACATGGAGGAGCGCAAGGCACGCGCAAAGACAGTGGATCAAGATGCCATAAAGTTTAAGACAGACTCTTACATCATACGCTACAAAGACGAAAGTGAAGTAGGAAAAAGCAAATCCAGAGGTCGAAATAAAATAAGAAATAGGTCACACCTGGGTACTTTGAAGAACTTTGAAGTCGTCACACTCGACAACAGTGTTCTTCCGGAAGATGCCGTTTCGCAACTTAAAGATGGCGATATAGAATATATCATGCCAGATTATGAATTCGAACTATCAGAATACGAACCATCAAATGAGGGTAACTCTTCAGACGTGGGCTTTGATAATCTACAAGATAACACATCAAACCATGAAGCCGAAAATCCCCTAGACAACATAGCGCCAGATAATGTATCCCCTGCAGATGGAGTAGAAGCAACAGAAACCTCTGTGGCAGTAGAGCCATCGACAGACATAAACCAACCAGAACCAACAGATGAAGCGAACCCAATTGGTCATCCAGACGAAACCATTCTACCTGATGAAACCCTCGCGCCAGACGAAACCACCGTACCTGATGAACAAAAGAATTTGACAGAATCCAACGAAATTATTGTGGCCGTTATTGATACAGGGATCGATATCACGAACAGCGAACTTGCCCCCAGTATTTGGACAAACCCAAATGAATTGGAAGATGGAAATGATGCGGATGCGAATTCGTTCGTAGGCGACATACACGGCTACAATTTTATCGATAAAAATGGAATAGTGAATAACCCACAATGGGGAATAGATCGAGCGCATGGTACACATATAGCTGGTATTATAGCGGGAAAAAGTAGCGCAGATCCTCTACTACGCTTAAACGAAAATAACATAAAGATAATGCCTCTTCGCGTTTTTTCAGAAGGCAAAGCATCTACCAGTAAGATTATAGAGGCGATTGAATATGCAAAAAAAATGAATGTAAGCGTTATAAACTGTAGCTTTGGTAGCGGAGAAAATAATATTGCACTTAAAGAAGCAATAGAAAATGCACCTGAGATTCTCTTTGTCTGTGCAGCAGGAAATGGGCGGGTTAACCTTGACGAAACTCCAATCTATCCGGCGGCATACGACTTGCCAAATGTAATCAGTGTTACGAGCGCAAATGTTGATGGTGGATTGTCCTATTTTTCAAACTTTGGACAAAATAGTGTAGATATAGCAGCTTGTGGGAAAGAGATAGAGAGTACTTTCCCCAATAACGAAAGAGGAACCATCACAGGTACATCTATGTCGGCCGCAGTTGTCACAGGCGCCGCCGCTTTAATTAAATCAAACAACAAAAGTTTTGACGCAAATGAAATAAAATCAGCATTGGTACAAGGTTCAGATAAAATATCACCACTTAGCCAGTATGTGAACCAGTCGAGCAAATTAAACATAGCAGATTCATTAAATGGTGAGATTAAAAATGATATTGCCAACGTCAATGCAAAAGATGAGTTCACACCAAACACCAACCAAGATGTGAGCAAAGAAATGACCCTGTTTAATGCAACTAAGACAATCAAAATCAGCTCTTCCAATACGCATACGCTTGCCTTAAAGTCAGACGGAACCGTTTGGGCATGGGGCAATAATACATATGGACAACTTGGAAACGGAACATATGAGGATGATCTGATACCAAGACAAATGATGGGCGTCGACAGCATTAGAGACGTATCTGCGGGTGATGGCTTTAGCATAATGCGCCAAGGGGGCGGGCGAGTTTGGTCTTGCGGCCGTTCAAATTATGGGCAGCTCGGAATCAATACAACTTCAAACAGAAATATTCCAATGCAAATACCGGGACTAAACAATATAGAATATATATCGGCAGGTCGTAACCACGTTTTGGCTGTGAATAACGTTGATGGACATATTTATTCATGGGGGTATAATGGGGCGGATTATAGCACACTTGGAATCGGCACGTCAACGACCAGTTATAAAGCATATCCTGTAGAAATAAGTTTTCCACCGCATGTATACATTGATAAACTGTCGGCCGGGGATGGCGTGAGCTTTGCTCTTGAAAGGGTTACCCATAAAGTATGGAGTTGGGGATCTGGCTATGGATTGGGGCAAGGCGAACAGGTATTAAAGTCGAATGTTCCACGGATGATCAAATTTAGTGACAATAATAGCGGTGAGTGCAAAGACATCTTTGCCAGCAACTACACCAATTTTGTTGTGACAAGTTCTGGCGCCGTATATGGATGTGGCGACACAGATTACGAAGTGACGCTTGGGTGGTATCTATATGACAATTATGATGCATGGGGCAATATAAAACCATATTATCACACGTTTGTACCTGTGTCTAAGCGCTTGTGCCCAGAAGGTACAGATGTAAAAAGTTTGGATTGTTCTTTAGAATATGCAACTTGCTTAGGGACGGATGGTAAACTTACGCTTGTAGGTGATCCTGGATTTGCGCCTTATCCAGAAACATTTCAATCAATAACAGGTGTGACAAGCGTTTCGGCTGCAAAAGATGATTTTCTCTATTCAAAAAATGACGGTACAATGTGGGGCATAGGGTTTAACTTTTATGGCCAAGTGGGTGTAGGAAGTCGTGACGTCGTATACGAATGGGCAAAAGTCGGCAAAGCGATATCTAGAACCGTAAAAGTATCTGAAGGTAAGAACCATCATATGCTGTTAAAAGCAGACGGCACAGTCTGGACATGGGGGAACAATAGCAACGGGCAACTGGGGCTAGGCGACAAAAATGACAGGCAAACCCCATGCGAAGTGCCAGTCAGTTATATTGTGGACATAGCAGCCGGAACCAACTATAGCATGGCCGTGGATGAATTTGGGGCAGTGTGGGCATGGGGAAGCAACGGTTATGGGCAGTTAGGCGATGGAACATGGGTAGACAACACCGAACCCGTACGGGTAGCGCTACCGTATACGGCAAGAATAAAAAGTATATCGGCCGGCGATCGACATGTTATGGCCTTGACACAAGACAATGAAGCATGGATATGGGGCGCAAATGATAAAAACCAACTCGGCACAAACGAGAGTGATGCGGCGAAATCAAATCGCAATATACCAATAAGAATTGCCAATCTCACCTCTATCAAGCAGGTATCAGCTGGCATAGATCATAGTGTACTTTTGAAGACAGATGGTACACTATATACATGGGGCGACAACACATATGGCCAACTCGGAAACGGAAGCACCGCGACAGTCAGAAAACCTGTGTCTATCGAGAACATCGGACGCGATGCCTACGTATCGGCGGGTGGCTATCATACGATTGTAATGGCGAGTGAAGATTTGTTGCGTGGATGTGGCAAGGCTGATGATGGTCAATTAGGCGCGGCATACACGACATCTCAGACAAGGCTTGTCCCTATATCCTTGCCGAAGATGGGGTATACGATGCCAATTAAAGCCAAAAAAATAGACGCTGGCGCTTACTATACATGTCTGGTGGATAGCCGCGGCGAACTTTATGGGTTTGGCAATCCGGATCCTTCAAGTGCCATTCAGATGAAGTATGTAGGCAAAAAAATTGACATTGGCACGGTACAAGAAATATCGGCAGGATATAGTTCACAGATTGCACTTATGGGTGATAAAACTATATATGAGTTAGGGCGTGATGGCCGCCAGATACCAGAGATTGTTTTGGATGACTATGATACCGAAACGTCTTCACCTTATTTTTCTTTGGCGGGCACGGTTGTTGACAGAAGAGGCATCCAGAGTATCGCTTATAAGATTCAGAATGAGAACAATGGCGTTATCTTTGACGAAGTATTGTATTCTGGCGAGGAGTATGATAAACAAACTCGATATGATTTTGATTCTGGAAAGCTAGAACTAAAAGGTGGACATAATGCAATCACGCTAATCGTCACAAACTTTGAAGATGAAACGTATGAAAAATCAATCGATATCAATTATTTGAAGCAGTAAAAGAATGTACAGCATGAAGATATTCTTCCTTTTGGCACACCAACTTTGATCCTTTAAGCAGTATAGATTTCTTTTTAAATTAGAATAGCCCGCACCTTTTTATAGGTGTGGGCTATTTCATGCTTTCATTTTATAACGCCTAAACGATGTAAATCGGAGTGGATGTACCGAATCATCGTGTTCACGTTGGTGTCTATTATACACAAGCATAAATCATATTTTTCTGTTTCATGGCCTTGTTGGTACATGCGCACAAGCGGCGTGCGCATCCGTTCTTTCATCATGGCGCAGTCTGCTGTTATCATTAACAATAGCTCTAACTGGTATCGGTGCGCCGCCGCCGGGGTTAGCTCCTCCGTGTGACCACAGTTGGAGCACTTGCGGTGGCTATAAACATGTCGCTCTGGCTCTTTTTCTTGCTCGTTCATGCCTTTTCTATCACTCCTTAGGTTAAAAAAACGTGGAATGAAAGAAAGATGAACGCAAACTCGTCCATAACAGGCTCTTCTTTTATAATGGTATATGGCTTTGGGTGTTTGTGTCACCCATTGGGCTGTTGCTTTCATTCATGAAAAGTTTATAACGCAATCAACATATCGCGTTATGTGTAGTATAATTCTTTTGGACAGGTTTGACAAGTGTAGAGTTGTAATATTGTAATAAAATGTGTAAGAAAGAACATATACGAAAGGGCGGCTTCTCATCCATGAGGGAGCCGCCCTTTTGCTGTAGCAGGCAACCTTTGTACGGGTCATTCGAAGCCTATTGTTTTTGTCACGAGCGATCTTGGGCATTTAAAAATTGCATCCATTTATATTTTCTGGTATTATCAGTTTGTATTTAAGGCATGTTTGTGGAAGATCAAAAGGAGGGATTATCTTGCTACTGGAACTCGAAAATGTCAACAAAAGCTTTGGATCACACCATGTACTGAAAGATGTTTCTTTTACAGCGAAAAGTGGGGTATCGATGGGGCTTCTAGGGCGTAATGGCTCTGGAAAAACAACAACAATCCGCGTGATTATGGATTTGTTCCCTGCCGACAGCGGAACCGCTAGGATAGACGGAAAACCGAGTAAACAATTTTTAAACAAGATTGGTTATCTGCCAGAGGAGCGCGGGCTTTACCCCAAACGCATTATATCCGAGCAAATGTCATACATAGGTGAGCTTCGCGGCATGAAGCCTGCCGACGCCAAAGCGCGCGGGAAGCTGTTGCTCGAGAAGCTCGACGCGGGTGAACACTACAAAAAGAGACTGTCCACTCTCTCGAAGGGCAATCAACAAAAAATTCAGCTTGCGATCGCACTCATCAACGATCCAGAGATCGTTATTTTGGACGAGCCTTTTTCTGGTCTCGACCCAGTAAACGCAAAGATTTTAAAAGACATGGTGTTGGAACTGGTCAAAGAGAACAGGATGGTTGTTTTTTCAAGCCATCAAATGGGCTATGTGGAGGAATTTTGTGACGATATTTGCATTATTAACGAGGGCAAAATCGTTCTGGATGGAAATTTGCGTAAGATTAAAAAATCATATCCGAGAGATCGGATTCTGATGATTCCCGAAAATGACGACCCCGTCGGGCTTAAAAAGAAACTCGACGCGGACGCGGAGTTTCGCTCATTCGTAACCAATTCTTTGGTAGAAGGCCCCGGCTGCATTATTACGCTTAAAAACGAGAACGACAAAAACCGTTTCTTTCACAGCATAGCAAAAGCCGACCTCGGTATTGATTCCTTGCGGGTGTGCGAACCCACGCTTGAAGAAATTTTTGTAGAAAAGGCAGGTGGAGAGCATGAGACAGTTTAGAACGGTATTCAAATTCGAGTACACAAATTATATAAAAAGCAAGCCGTTTATCATTATGACGGTCATCATGTTGCTGAGTGCCGGAATCTTCGGAAGCTTCCCGGCGCTGAAAAATGGATTTTCGTCCATGACCAGTGTATTTGTCAAGGGGGATTCCGCCCCCAAATCAGGAGATAAGAAGGAAAAAGCCGGCATTTTCGACCCTTCTGGTATGTATTCAAATGAAATACTGGCCGTAAGCCTACCGCAATATGAATGGATAAGGCTTGACTCGGATGAAGGGGCAGAAAACAAAGTAAAAAGCGGCGATCTCGACATGGTGCTTTCGATCAATGGGCTCTCGTATCAGCTATATCAAAAGGGAACCCAATTTATAAAGAGTTCGGGCAGAAGAATAGACGACATGATCCGATCTGGCTATCAAGCGGACGTTTTGGGTAAGGCGGGGCTTTCGCCTACGCAAGTCAGCGCGATACAGGAAGCGCAACCCAAAGGAGACATTATTTCGGTCGGAAAAGATATATCACAATTTTTCTGGCTCGGGTATAGCATGTTGTTTTTGCTTTACTTCACGATTATCATTTATGGGCAATACGTAATGGCTTCGGTCGTTACCGAAAAATCCACCAAAACAATGGAGCTTTTGACCACATCGGCAAAACCTCTTCAGCTTATCTTCGGCAAAGTAATCGGGACAGGGTGCGCAGGGCTGACGCAGTTTGGGCTGTTTATCGTGTTTACATTCCTCTTGCTGAAGGGAAATGAGGCATCATGGATGACGTTGTCTCCCGTGGTGGGCACTGTTATCAAGATGTCGTTGTCGTCTGGTATGTTTCTATATGCGATTGTCTTTTTTCTGCTTGGCTTCTTTACATTCGCTTTTCTTTATGCTGCATGTGGCTCAACCGTCAGCCGCATGGAGGATGCAAATGTTGTGGCAACGATTCCGGTCATGTTTATTCTTGCTTCGTTCATGGTCGCCATAACCGGCATGGCGAATGCAGACGCCACGTACATTAAGGTATTGTCATTTGTGCCGTTCTTTTCGCCGCTTGTTTTGTTCATGCGGGTGTGTGTAACGGATATTCCGACGTGGGAAATGCTGATTGGGATTTTGCTCAATATCCTTTATCTGCTAGGGGTGGGCTATGTCTGCACCAAAATCTACCGCGTGTGCTGTATGTTATATGGCAATACACCGAAGTTTAAAGATTTGATACGATATATAAAACAGGCATAATTCTAGTTTGATGACTGCCCATTTCTTATTCTATTACTCAGACAACAGGCAGAGACAAAAATATGTAATGGACGTTATGAGCCATTACTTTCTAAAGATTAATAATAATGAGATAAGGTGGTTTTTTAGTATGAAGGGGTACGCAATTCGTTTATTAAGATTGTTTGGGGGGCTTTTTCTATATGCGCTTGGAATCGTATTTACACTGAATGCCAATATCGGATACGCGCCGTGGGAAGTTTTTCATGTAGGCATCGCATCTGTCACGGGAATCAGCATCGGAATGGCATCCATTTTAGCGGGGCTCGTAATCGTTTTGGTCGCGCTCCTCTTTAAAGAAAAAATTGGAATCGGGACGATTGCAAATATGATATTCATTGGGGTAAGTTTGGATTTTATTATTTGGTTACATATCATACCAACGGCAACCAACTTTGTGCTTGGGCTTGCCATGTTGATCATAGGGCTATTTATTATTGCGTTGGGTTCTTATTTTTATATAGGGTCTGCGTTTGGAGCAGGCCCTAGAGATAGCCTGATGGTTGCCATTACCCGGAAAACAAAGCTGCCAATTGGTGTTTGCCGTACGAGTATCGAGCTATTTGTGGTGGTGATTGGATGGATGCTCGGCGGTATGGTTGGTGTGGGGACGGTTGTTTCTGTGTTTGCCGTGGGATTTTGTGTACAGATTACGTTCAGACTGCTAAAGTTTGATGCCACCAATGTGCACCATGAAACGGTAGAGCAGACGTATAAGAAATTTTTGAAAGCAAGACTGATAGGGAAATGAAAAATTGAATGCTGTAAGTTAGCGGAACAAATGAATAGCGAAGTTTTTCGCGTAGAGGAGAAAAAATGGATAAAATTACAATCAATACAGACTATATCAAATTAAATCAAGTATTAAAATTATCTTGCATTGTGGGACAGGGTTCGGATGCCAAAATATTAATATCGATGGGACAAGTAAAAGTAAATGGCGTAACTGCGCATGAAACACGAAAAAAAGTGTATGCCAATGATGTGGTGGAAGCCGAGGGCAGTAAGCCTTTTATGGTTGTTCACAATGAGTAAACGATAGGTGTATTGATGGTTCGTAACCCACTTTGAGCACTTTGTAAAAAGTCACTGCTGTGGGTTTGTTATTTCAAAGAAAAGGAACTTCTCATTATTGATATAATGGGGATTTGACTTTTCTACCATTGTGTACAGATTTCAAGATAACTGCATTTTAAATAGAGTTACCGCAATTGCCACCGGAGGTATAGATTTGAAGCTTATTCAAAAGTATTTTGTTTTCTGGTTTGAAAAAGAACCTGTGTTAATTATAGCAACCATCTGTGCTGTGGTATCCATATTTATGGTGCCACCGTCGGGTAATTATATACAGTATATAGATTGGAAAACGCTAGCTTGCCTGTTTTGTTTGATGGTTTCCATTAAGGGAATGGAACGAGAGGGCTTATTGGATACAGTTTCAAGGGTAGCACTATCTCATTTGCGAAGCACTCGTTCTCTCGTTTTTTTTCTTGTATTTGGTGCATTTTTAACATCCATGTTTATGACAAATGATGTGGCATTAATTGCCCTAGTGCCTATTGCTATATCGGTACTTTTTATGTGCCAACAGGAGCAGTGGACAGCGTATGTTGTTGTCTTACAAACAATAGCTGCCAATATTGGGTCTAGCCTTACGCCTGTGGGGAATCCTCAGAATTTATATATTTTCTCCCATTATAACATGAGTCTAGGCGTTTTTGTGTTCACAATACTTCCTTATGTATTAACTGGCGCAATATGTTTGGTCATCTGTTGTTTTTTTGTGAAAAATAGTTATCTGCCGCCAATAAATGAGTTAGCAAAGCAAGACCTTAGTAAAAATAAAATTGCACTTTATGGTGTTCTGTTTATTCTGTCTGTCATGACCGTATTCTCAATAATTTCCTATACTGTAACCACAATAATTATAGTGCTGGTCACTTTAATAGTAGATAAAAAATTGTTAACAAAAATAGATTTTCCCTTGTTATTTACTTTCTTTGTTATTTTCATTTTTGTAGGTAATTTGTCAGGTATATCAGTTGTTGAAAACTTGTTACAACAACTGATGGGCAGAAATGCGGTGCTGACCTCCGTAATATCCAGTCAACTTATTAGCAATGTGCCCGCCGCTATTTTGCTTTCCAAATTTACAAATGACGCCAGTCGGCTGCTGGTTGGAGTCAACATTGGAGGGGTGGGAACGCTCATTGCTTCTATGGCTAGTGTCATCTCCTATAAACTGTTTGCCAATGTGTATAAAAAACAAGTTGGTCTATACTTTAAAAAATTTACAATTTATAATATTGGTTTTCTACTAATTTTGCTAGCCTTATATTGGCTATTGCAAACAATCTTTTAGAAGTTCAAACTTCAGTTGGAGCTGCTCTACAATTAAATGAAACGCTTTTCACGTTTATAAGAAAAAAATGATTGTTTATATAATGGGAAGCAACAGAAAATAGAGACTACCAACGTTATGGTGATAATGTAAAATGATAAAAAAATGTTGGCATGGCACAAAATTTATATTTTATAATATGGCACACTGTTGTTTAATTTATTATGTTAATCTTATAGAACTTTAAATATATATGTAATAAAGGATGAAAAAGTAGATGGATGAAAAAGAAATAAGAAACGTTATTAACCAAAATTTATGGACTTCCACCGACACAATTCATAGCGACCTACTTGCAAGTAATGAGCTTGTTTATACTCCTTGTAAATTTTTATGCTCACAACCAATACTTGAAGAACAGAATGCTGAGTATGGAGCATATATATTTTACTTAAACTCCAGTTATGTTAGATTTCGTGTTGCCAAAATAACTCCTACCAAGGTCGGGCAATTTGTGACTTTGTGGGAAAGAATCAATGGTGAGGCGATTCAACCATATGATATATCAAACCCAGCTGATTTATTTGTTATAAGTACCCGAAAAGGTAATGAATTTGGGCAATTTATATTTCCAAAAACAGTTTTGTTTCATCAAGGTATAGTATCAAATAATGGCGAAGATGGAAAACGAGCAATTCGTGTTTATCCACCATGGGACAAACCTACAAGCTATCAAGCTAAAAAAACTCAAATATGGCAACTAGAATATTTTTTAGAGATACCTTCAAATAACTCAATAAACCTCGTTCGTGCTAAATCTCTTTATGGTAACGAATAAGCATTTTCGGGCATGGTGTAAATTTAACACTATAGTCATTATCTATATACTGAATGGTCAGATTGGCTCGATATAGCTTTCCGTTATAAGCAGAACGAAACCACTACGCGGTGGTAAAAAAATTTGCCACAAATCCCTATTTTAAGGGAAAAATAATTGATTCCCCATAGGAACCCGAGCTCTCGTTCTGAAAATTAACTAAGGTCGGCATGTATCATTCAGTACGTGCTATTTTTTTAGCCGACCTCAGTTAATTTCTAAGAGCACAATAGGCAGTTAAGGCAAATCGCCATATTTAGAGGTATTATATAGACAGTGAAGCAAAAGATTTTTATAATGAATATGGTGAAGGAGAATGGCAAAGACTTGCTAGAGATATTTATAGCCGCATAATGTTCATATTGCATATGGATTTTACAAAAGATTATTTGATCAGGTCGCCGCTTTCTTACACAACAAAAAATTTGCTCCAAAATCCATTAAAAGCGAGATATTAAACAGGTTCTTAGATAAAGATTTAGAAAAGAAAGGCGGTACATTTATGAGTTATCATATAACGGCTGTAATTCAGCAAGAAGATGATTGGTATGTTTCGAAATGCTTGGAAAATGATGTTGCATCTCAAGGCAAGACATTGGATGAGGCAATGGCCAATTTAAAAGAGGCGCTGGCGCTTTATTTTGAGGACTGTATTGACGCTCCAATGACCAAGAAAACATTTATTACGACAATGGAGATTGCAATATAAAGGGTTCAAAATATGTTAATGAAGAAAATAATTCTCCAACAAGGATCGTGATTATCTCCTTACATGATGAAATAGCAAAAGGAACTTTAAAATCTATTTTGCAGCAAGCTGGACTATCTTTGGAAGAATTTTTGGATCAGTTATCGTAACAAAAAAAATCAGTCGTGCATTCTTACCGCGGCACGTAAAGAGAAGGGCGGCTTTCCATTCACAGGGAAGCCGCCCTTCTCTAAACCACTAGATCAAAAACCTTACGCCAACGCCTCATCCAAAATCCCCATCGCCTTATCGATATCTTCCTTCGACACGATAAACGAAGGGACAAATCTTAGAATCTTCGCGCCGGAATTTAAAAGAAGCAAGCCATTGTCGATGCACTTGGCGATAATAGGAGCAACCGGCACGGTCAACTCGATGCCTTGCATCAAACCGCATCCTCTGACGTCGATGATCTGTTCATGCTTCGCCATCAGCTCTTGAAGCTTGGTGGTCAAATATTGCCCTTGCACTTTTACATTTTCAAGTAGCCCGCCTTTTAACTCATCGATGACGCAGTTCGCCGCGGCTGTCGCCAATGGATTGCCGCCGAAGGTTGACGCGTGGTCACCCGGCTTGAACACAGAGGCGGTTTTTTTGTTGGCGAGCAATACGCCGATTGGAACGCCGCCCGCGGTGCCTTTGGCAATGGTCAAGACGTCGGGTGCCACGTCGTAATATTGGTACGCAAATAAATAGCCTGTGCGGCCGAACCCGCATTGGATCTCGTCAAATACAAGCAAAATGTCTTTCTCGTCGCAAAGGGCACGCACCTTTTGCAAGTATTCTTTGTTGGCGGGGCGTATGCCGCCTTCGCCTTGTATGGGCTCGATAAAGATTGCGCATGTATCGGACGTAACGGCGGCGGCCAGTGCGTCAAAATCGTTAAACGGCACGTACGATATGTTAGGGAGTAGTGGGTCTAACCCTTCTTGGTAGTGGGCTTGCCCTGTGGCCGTAATGGCACCGTAGGTTCTGCCATGAAACGAGTTTAACATGGTGATGATTTCTTTTTTGCCCTCTTTCCGATATTTTCGAGAGAGCTTCAGCGCCCCTTCGATGGCCTCGGCACCACTGTTGCAAAAGAACACCTTCTCAAAACAAGTGTCTGCCACTAGCTTTTCGGCAAATTCGATTTGGGGCTTCGTCCAGTATAGGTTGGAGCAGTGGATCATGTTTTTTGCCTGCTCGGCGATGACGTTGCATAATTTCTCGTGGCCATGCCCCAACGAATTAACAGCAATGCCAGCCACAAAATCTAAATATTCTTTTCCGTTCTCGTCATACACATACATGCCGCATCCTTTTTCCAGCACGATGGGAAACCTGTTGTATGTGTTCATGACGACGTTTAATCCTCTTTCAAATGTATCCATCTCAATCACCGTTACTGAAAACTTATAAAAAGTTATAACAACCTTTATGTTTCATTCCTTTTTCATCGTGTCCGATTTTGCTAACGCTACTCTCGTTTGCTATAACACTCCGAAGGCTTAAATTCCCGACTAACGTATCGGTACACATTAACAATACTTGTTTTGGCTATATTGCTAATCCGTAGCTGCACAAATTGATACTGGCGTTTAAATCTCTATCTATTTCAAGGCCACAGTCACATTTGTAAATTCGGTCTTTTAACTTCAAATCCAATTTAATTTTACCGCATTGTGAGCATGTTTTGCTTGAAGGATAAAAGCGAGGTGCTTCGATGAATTTTATATTGTTCCATTTTGTTTTGTATTCCATCTGTCTGTAAAATTCATAAAAACATTGTTCCTGTATCACTTTTGCTAAATGTCTGTTGCTCATCATACCTTTCACGTTTAGATCTTCAACAACGATGTAAGATGGCTTGGTTTTCACGATCTCGCTCGTTGTTTGGTGTAAGTGGTTATGACGAATATTCGTTAGTCGTTGATTTATTTTTAAAAGTTGTTTTTCACTCTTTATAATATTGCTTGTTTTGCAGTAACTCTCTCCTTTTTTATTTTTCAAGTATTTTCTTGATACTCGGCGTTGCAATCTACGCTGTTTTTTCTTTAACTTCTTTATGATTTTAGTTTTGTTAATATTTTTATAAACCGAACCATTTGAACATATGGCTAGTTCTTTCACGCCTATATCAATTCCTATGCCTTCTTCGGTTGCTGGCGGTTCTATTTTACTCTCTGTTTCAATGACTAAACTCAACCAAAAGCTTATCCCATCAAAACCAATACGTGGATTTATATACTTCGTGTTAACTGGTATTCTGTCGCTCTCTGCAAGCTTTACAAAATTCGCTTTTAACCTGTTCCTGCGTTTGCTATCCGCTATTTTTTCTGGCTTCACATGGCTACTCGTAACTTCTATTTTGTCTGTATCCATGTAATACTTTACTTTGTTTTCTTGTTTTTTCTTGAATTTTGGATGTCCTTGCATGTTATAAACTGTTAATAGTTTGCCCGTTTCTTTTGCATGTTGCTTTTGTCTGTCTGTGTATTTCTCATATCCTTTTTTCTTTTGCTTATCAAAAAAGTTTTTATATGCCGTACAGGCGTCTTTGATTGATTGTTTTAAGGCATCGTTACTTACTGCGTAGAGCCATTCGTTTTCTTTTTTATGTTCTGTGAACATCCGCCGAAGTTCAAACTCACCGATAAACTTATTGCCATCTTTGAAATTCTGCATTTGAGTGGCGATAGCCCAATTATAAGCATAGCGAGAGCAATTTAGTGTTCTAAACATTTGTGTTTGTTGCTTATGATTTGGGTGTAGCTTTATCTTTATCGATTTAATCATTGGAGGTCAACTCCTTAATCATCTTTTTAGCCTTGTTGGCTCGTTTGCCTTGTAGTTTACAACTAAAAACTGTTATGATTTGAACTAAATCCTTCACTAACTCTTGCTCTTCTGTTTTTTCGGTATGATCAGCGATCTCAATTTTGCAATCATATAATTCTGCCTAAATGGTCGGGTTTTAGTTTTCTGTTCTTATCCCATGTTCTTAATGTTTGTGGCGTTCGGTTTATTAGCTTGCAAAACTCGTGTATAGAATAATATCTCATGGTTTTCACCTCGATTTTATTCTATATAAAAAATATAATTTATTCAACAGTATCATGTAGCTTTTTATAACTTTTTATCAACTGTTAATCACCTCTCGATTAATGTCCCGATTCCTTTTTGGGTAAAGATTTCTAAAATTAAGCAGTGCTCAATGCGTCCGTCCAAGATATGGACGTTTCGAACGCCTGCGTCTACGCCTGCGACACAACATTCGACCTTCGGAATCATGCCGCCGGTAATCGTGCCCTCGTCGATCATCCGCTTCACGTCTGCCACCTTCATCACAGAGATGACGCTCGCGGGGTCGTTTACGTCTTCTAGCACACCCGCCACGTCTGTGATAAAGACAAGCTTTCCGGCTTCAAGGGCACCGGCGACAGCCACAGCCGCATAGTCTGCGTTGACGTTATAGCTGGTGCCAAACTCGTCAACCCCAATCGGAGAAATGACGGGCACAAAATCGTTATCAAGCAGTGTCTTGATTAAGGTAGTGTCGGTGTATTTGACTTCACCCACGAGCCCGATATCCTCACCATTGGGGCAAATTTTTTCGACTTGCAAAAGCCTTGCGTCCTTGCCACTGATGCCGACGGCATTGATGCCGTGCAGGCACAATTCGGTGGCGATGGCTTTGTTTAACTTGCCCGCCAACACCATCTCGACCACTTCCATCGTTTCGGCGTCTGTCACACGCAAGCCGTCTTTAAATTCAGATTGTATGTTTAAACGCGCCAACATGTTGGAGATGTCTTTGCCGCCGCCGTGCACGACAACTGGCTTAAACCCGACAAATTTCATCAGGGCGATGTCCTTCATTAAGGTGCTTTTTACTTCTTCATTGATGAGGGCACTGCCGCCATATTTGATCACAACGGTAATGCCTTTGAAGGCGTTAATGTATGGCAACGCCTCAACCAACGTTTCTGCTTTTTGAATGTATTCTTGCATATTCTCACCCATCATCTGTTTACGATCTGTAGTCGCCGTTAATTTTAACATAGTCATATGTCAAATCACAACCCCATGCGACCGCGGATTCACTCCCTTCTGCCAATTGTATGTCGACAAAAATTTCTTTTAGCGCTAAAATTTCGGACGCTTTTGCCTCGTCAAAGGCAATCGGTGTGCCTTTTTCCATCAAGGCGATGGTTCCGGCTTCGCTTCTAAAGGCGATGGTCACCTGTGACGGGTCAAAGCTTGCCCCTGAATAGCCCATGGCGCAAAGCACCCGACCCCAGTTGGCATCTTCGCCAAACAACGCCGCCTTAAATAGGTTAGAGGAGACAACCGACTTGCTGATGGTAGCCGCGTCTGCATACGTTTTGGCACCGTTCACGCAAACTTCGAGCAGTTTCGTCGCGCCCTCGCCGTCTCGCGCCACTTCTTTTGCCAGTGTTCTGGTTACAAACAAAAGCGCGTCCACAAATGTTTTATAGTCGTCGTTTTCTTCTGTAATCGTCGCGTTGTCTGCCATGCCGTTGGCCAATGCCAAGATGGTATCGTTGGTGCTCATGTCGCCGTCTACAGAAATCATGTTATATGTAACCGACACGACGTCTTTTAATGCCTTTTGTAACAACGAGCGGTCGATGGAAACGTCTGTTGTCACAAAGCTTAACATCGTCGCCATGTTCGGATGAATCATGCCAGAGCCTTTTGCCATTGAGGCAATCGTCACGGTTTTGCCGCCGATTTCGGTCTGTACGCAGATGTTTTTCATAAATGTGTCGGTCGTCATAATCGCTCTTGCCGCGTTTAGCCCATCGTCAAGGGTAGAGCCTAACGACGGAAACGTAGACGCCATACCGGCTGTCAATTTTTCCATGGGAAGATTGACGCCAATGACCCCTGTGGAACAAACCAAAACTTCTTCTTTGTTGCACCCGATCAATTGGGCAAAGGTATCGGCCATTGTCTCCGTATCTTTCATGCCTTGGTCGCCTGTGCAGGCGTTGGCGTTGCCACTGTTGACCACGATGCCCTTGATGTCATTTCCGATGACGTTCATGTCCCACATGACAGGCGCGGCCTTTACGATGTTGGTCGTAAAACAGCCTGCGGCGACTGCCTTCACGTCACTGACGATGAGGCATAAATCTTTTGATGCTTTTTTTAGCCCGATATGTGCGCCGGTCGCTTGAAAGCCCCGGGGCGATGCAATGCTTCCTTCAATTGTTTTCATGTATGTACGATCCTCTCTTTTACTCTCTCTTTTCTATCCTTTATATAGGAAAATAAGGGATGTAGTCAAGCCCTTTTTTCTCGTCTAGCCCAAATAATAGATTCATGTTTTGGATTGCTTGCCCGGCGGCTCCTTTTACCAAATTGTCAATGGCACCTACGACGACGATGCGATTCGTCCGCTCATCGATGGCAAAGCCGATGTCGCAAAAATTCGAACCCTTCACCCACTTCGTTTCGGGGAAGACGCCTTGCTTTGTTAATCTGATAAAAAACTCGTCGCCGTAATGGCTGGCATATACATCACGAATGGTTTCGTCGGTCGCTGTTTTTTTGAGGTTTGCATAACACGTCGCCAAGATGCCCCGGTTCATGGGGATCAGGTGTGGTGTGAACGAGAGGGTGATGGCTTCGCCCGCCCCGTATGAAAGTTGTTCTTCAATTTCGGGTGTGTGTCTGTGGCTGGCAATTTTATACGCCTTTATCGATTCGTTTGTCTCGTTAAAATGTACGCCGAGGTTTGCTCCGCGTCCCGCACCGGTGACGCCTGATTTTGCGTCGATGATAATGGAGGTGTTGTCGATTAAACCTTCCTTGACGAGGGGATATAAGGAGAGGATGCTACAGGTGGTGTAGCATCCGGGATTGGCGATTAATCGTTTGCCGACGATGTCGTCGCGATTGATTTCGCACAAGCCGTATACGGCTTCTTCTAACAATGATTTGTTCTCATGGGCCGTGTCATACCACGCCTCATAAATATTTGCATCTTTCAGGCGAAAGTCAGCACCGAGATCGATGACCTTTGTCTTCGCCAAAAGGTCTGCGGTGATCTTTTTTCCGGCGACGCCATGTGGCAACGCCATAAAGATGACGTCACAACGGTTGGCCAGCTCGGCTAGGTTTTCTTCCTCGCAGATGAGGTTTTCTATGTGTCTATAGTTTTCAAAAATCTCGCCGTATGGCTTGCCGGCATAAGATTGTGACGTAACGGATACAATATTGGCATCGGGATGGGCGCTTAACAGACGAAGTAACTCTGTGCCCGCATACCCTGTGCCACCGATAATTCCGACTTGAATCAATTGAAGTCCCTCCTTCTTGATGGTTACAATGCTCTTAAAGACTTATAATTATACATGACAGGTGAATAATATGCAACTTGTATTTTAACTTCTTTTATAGCAAATTGCATTTCTTTATATGCCTAGGAAAGTGCTTCGCACGATTCCTAGCCGCGACCAGTCGCGGTGCTTCATAAATTGTGGTTGAAAGTTCGTAAAGCGAACTTTCTTATTGAATAATACCACTAGAACATGTATAATCAAAGAAAATATTACCATTTAATATTGGGAGGGCTTCAAAATGAAAATTGTGTTGGCATACTCGGGCGGACTGGATACGTCTGTCATCATTCCATGGTTAAAAGAAACACACGAAAATTGTGAAATCATCGCAGTGTGCGTGGACGTAGGGCAAGGCAACGAAACCGACGGCATGGAAGAAAAGGCAATTCGCATGGGCGCAGATAAAATCTTTATCGAAGACGTACGAGATGAATTTATTACAGACTTCGTCTATCCAATGGTGAAAGCCCACGCCGTATACGAAAATAAATATTTGCTGGGCACGTCTATCGCAAGGCCACTCATCGCAAAGCGTCTCGTAGAGATCGCGCTTCGCGAAGGTGCCGAAGCCATCTGCCACGGCGCAACCGGTAAAGGCAACGACCAGATTCGCTTCGAATTAACGATGAAAGCGTTGGCACCCCATCTTAAAATTATCGCGCCTTGGCGCACATGGGATATCTCTTCTCGCGAAGAGGAAATCGAATATTTACAAAAACGCGGCATAGAAGTGCCGATGAAAAAAGAAGAAAGCTATAGCCGTGACAGAAACCTATGGCACATCAGCCACGAAGGGCTAGAATTGGAAGACCCATCAAAAGAACCAAACTTTGATAAACTGCTCCAATTGTCTGTCACGCCAGAAAAAGCGCCAGATACCCCTACGTATATTGAGATCGGGTTCGAACGCGGCATCCCTGTTTCCTTAGATGGAAAAAAAGTAACGCCGATTGAACTGATGGATACGTTAAACGAACTGGGCGGCAAGAACGGCGTCGGCATTGTCGATTTGGTTGAAAACAGAGTAGTGGGCATGAAATCCCGTGGCGTATACGAAACACCGGGCGGCACGATTTTATATTTTGCACACCGTGACTTAGAGTTTTTGTGTCATGACAAACAGACAACCGCCTACAAAGAAATGATCGGCATTAAATTTGCAGAGCTTGTGTATTCGGGCGAGTGGTATACGCCATTGCGTGAGGCGCTGTCGGCATTTGTGGATAAAACACAAGAGAATGTGACGGGAACGGTCAAATTGAAATTATACAAAGGCAACATTACGTCGGCGGGCGTTACATCGCCGAACTCTCTTTACAGCGAAGCGTTGGCGAGCTTTACGACAGGCGAACTCTACGACCACCACGATGCCGAAGGCTTTATCAACTTGTTTGGGCTTCCACTCAAAGTGCGTGCGCTTGTGGCAAAACAGAAAGAAAGCGGGAACTAGCATGAAGCTTTGGGGCGGAAGATTTACAAAATCAACAGACAGTTTTGTCGACCACTTTCATTCGTCGATCTCCTTTGACAAACGGATGTATAAAGAAGATATTTTTGGCAGCGTTGCCCATGTGGATATGCTGGCCCAACAAGGGATTATCCCCGAAGAAGATGCACACCTGATCCACAAGACACTGCTTGAAATCTTTTTAGACATCGAAGCCGGCACCATCGCATTTGATGAAAAAGCAGAAGATATCCACATGAATATCGAAACAATCTTGATCCATCGAATCGGAGACGTGGGCAAGAAACTGCACACAGGCAGAAGTCGAAACGACCAAGTCTGTCTTGATATGCGCCTGTATGTAAAAAAAGAAATCATCCAAATACAAAAAAACTTGAAAGCGCTATTGACGACGTTAAACAAAATCGCCGCCGAACATACAGACACCATTATGCCGGGATATACGCACCTGCAAAATGCCCAACCCGTCACGTTTGCCCACCATGTACTGGCTTATTTCGAGATGTTCTCGCGTGATTATGAGCGGTTAGCCGACTGCTTCAAACGGACAAACGTCATGCCGCTCGGCTCGGGTGCCCTTGCGGCGACGACATACCCCCTCGACAGGCAGATGGTGGCGGACGCACTGGGCTTTGCGCAAATCACAAAAAATAGCATGGACGGCGTATCCGACCGAGATTTTTGTATCGAGCTTCTGTCTGACCTGTCGATTGTCATGATGCATTTGAGTCGGTTTTGTGAAGAAATTATTCTTTGGTCTAGCCAGCAATTTTTATTTATCGAGCTTGACGACGCCTACAGCACCGGCAGTTCGATTATGCCGCAAAAGAAAAATCCCGATATGGCTGAATTAATTCGGGGAAAGACGGGCAGAATCTATGGTGATTTGTTTACATTGTTGACCGTGATGAAGGGCATTCCCCTTGCGTATAATAAAGATATGCAAGAAGACAAAGAATGTGTGTTTGACGCCATTGATACGATCCAGATGTGTTTGCCGGTGTTTACGGCGATGCTTGACACCGCTAAGATAAACAAAACAAACATGTACGCTGCCGCCAAAAAAGGATTTATGAACGCGACCGATGCGGCAGATTTTCTGGTAACAAAGGGCGTTGCATTTCGTGATGCACACGAAATCATCGGGAAACTCGTTTTGTATTGCATTCAACAGGAAAAAGCGCTAGAAGACTTGACAATCGACGAATACAAAGCGGTATCAGACGCATTCGACGACACCATCTATGAGGCGATTACGCCAGAAGCGTGTGTGCAAAAGCGCTCCGTTCCGGGCGGACCTTCAAAAGAGTATACGACGCAATTGATTCAAGCGAATCAACATTATATCAACACACTCTAAGGCAGTGTAAAGAAAATTGGCTTGCTATTTTCTTGGAGGTGCCTAAATATAAGGAGGAACTACTATGATACTAGAGGGCAAGGATTATTCTTTGCAGATACAAGAACTAGATACGTTCATCGACAGTTTGCCGACAAAAGAAGGAAAGTTGATCACGGTACTTCATAAGGCACAAGGTTTGATCGGGTTTTTGCCGATGGAAGTGCAAAATCATGTGGCGCACAAGCTACAGATCCCCACGGCAAAGGTATATGGCGTCGTCACCTTTTATTCGTTTTTCACCATGCGAAAAAAAGGCGTGTTCCAAGTCAATGTTTGTTTGGGAACGGCTTGCTTTGTGCGGGGCGCAGCCGAGATTATGGACGAATTTAAAAAAGAATTGTCTATCGATGTTGGGCAGTCGACAGACGACAACGTATTTTCTCTTGACGGCATCCGATGCGTAGGCGCTTGCGGCCTTGCGCCGGTCGTTTCTGTAAACGGAAAAATGTACGGACGTGTAACAAAAGAAGACGTGAGAAAAATAGTCGAAGAGTCTTTAGCAGAGGGCGGTGCAGAAAATGAGTAAATTAAAATCATTGGACGAACTTAAAAAAATAAGAGAAAAATCGTTGGCAAACACCGATATCAGAACGACAGGTGACAATGCAAACCGAACCGTAATCGCAATCGGTATGTCGACGTGCGGCATTGCGGCAGGCGCAAGAAAAGTGATGTCGGCGATCATCGATGAGCTAGGCGCCAAAGATGTAAAAGATGTGTCAGTTGTGGCGACAGGTTGCCTTGGCTTTTGTTACGCCGAACCGTTGGTTGAAATTCGTACGCCAGACGGCGAGCCAATCCGCTACGCAAACGTTGACGAGCACCTTGCAAAAGAAATCGTAGACCAACATATTTGTAAGGGCATCTTCTTAGAAGAACATCTGTTTACGAAAGGGGTGCCGAAGAGTGAATAAGTATAGGATGCATATATTGGTATGCGGCGGTACGGGTTGCATATCTTCGGACAGCGAACAGCTCTATAAAAACTTGATCAAAGAAATTAACGACCAAGACTTGAAAAATGAAATCCAAGTGTTAAAGACAGGTTGCTTCGGGTTTTGTGAGCAAGGCCCCATTGTCAAAATATACCCAGACAATGTTTTTTATGTGAAGGTGTCACCAGACGATATACAAGAAATCGTGGCAGAGCATGTGATGAAGGGAAGAATGGTCAAGCGTTTGCTTTACACAGACCCTCAAAAAGGCGAAGCCGTAGAAGAATATAGCGACATTCCGTTTTATCAGTCACAAGTGCGTATTGCGCTTCGCAATTGCGGCGTTATCGATCCAGACCAAATCGACGATTATATCTCGGTGATGGGTTATGAAGCACTTGGACAATGCATCGCGGAAAAATCGCCACAAGACGTAATCGACATCATCAAGGCGAGCGGTCTTCGCGGACGTGGTGGTGCAGGTTTCCCGACGGGTCTGAAGTGGGAACTGGCAAAGAAATCAGAAGGTGATAAAAAATACGTCATCTGTAACGCCGATGAAGGCGACCCGGGTGCGTTTATGGATCGTTCTGTTCTGGAGGGCGACCCACACGCTGTGTTGGAAGCGATGGCCATTTGCGGCTATGCAATCGGTGCTGACGAAGGCGTGATTTATATACGTGCCGAATATCCACTGGCGGTGCAACGGTTAGAGAATGCGATTCGGCAAGCAGAAGAATATGGCTTGCTTGGCGACAACATTTTGGGTACAGATTTTAACTTTAAAATCACGATGAACCTCGGCGCAGGCGCGTTTGTATGCGGCGAAGAGAGTGCGTTGTTAAACTCTGTTGAAGGCGGACGTGGCGAGCCACGTATGAAGCCACCATTTCCAGCACAAAAAGGCTTGTGGCAAAAACCGACCAACATCAACAACGTTGAAACCTTTGCCAATGTCTGTCAGATTATTTTAAAAGGCGCAGATTGGTATTCAAAAATCGGCACCGAAAAATCAAAAGGCGCGAAAGTGTTTGCCCTCGCGGGTAAAATCAACAACGTTGGATTGGTGGAAGTGCCGATGGGCACGCCGTTGCATGATATCATCTACAAAGTGGGCGGCGGCATCCGAAACGAGCGTGAATTTAAAGCGGTGCAGACAGGTGGTCCGTCCGGCGGGTTTATTCCGGCCGAATTGTTAGACCTTCCCATCGACTTTGACACCCTTACCTCTGTTGGTTCGATGATGGGTTCGGGCAGTATGATCGTGCTAGACGAAGACGATTGTATGGTAAACATGGCAAAATTCTACCTAGAGTTTACCGTAGAGGAAAGCTGTGGAAAATGTACGCCATGCCGCATCGGAAACACCAGAATGTATGAAATTTTAGAAAAAATAACAGAAGGCAAAGGCACAATGTCCGACTTAGACGAGCTGGCAGATTTGGCAGAATTAATCAAGGATACGTCACTTTGTGGTCTTGGTCAATCGGCACCGAACCCTGTGTTGTCTTCTATTAAATTCTTCCGCGATGAATATATCCAACATATCGAACATAAACGTTGCCCGGCGGGTGCGTGTACGTCGCTTTTGCAGTACGTTATTATAGACGACAAGTGCATCGGCTGTACGGTCTGTGCAAAAAATTGCCCTGTGTCTTGTATATCAGGCGAGCGCAAAAAAATCCATCACATCGACCAAGACATTTGTATCAAGTGTGGTGTTTGTGCTTCAAAATGTCCGACAAAAGCAATTATAAAACAATAAAAAGAGGAGGGAATGTAAAATGAGCTTAGTCAAAATAAACATCAACAACTTGGACATGGAAGTCGAACAAGACATGACGATTTTGGAATGCGCGAAAGCGGCTGGCGCCAATATCCCAACTCTTTGTCATTTGAATATTCACGATACAAAAATGGTAAACCAAGTGGCGACATGTCGTGTATGTATGGTAGAAGTAGAGGGCAGACGAAACTTAGCGCCCGCTTGTAGCACATATGTGGCAGAAGGCATGAAGATTAAAACAAACACAGCCCGCGCGGTGAAGTCACGCCGTAAAATGATGGAGTTGTTTTTGTCTAACCACCCGAAAGATTGTCTTGTGTGCGCAAAAAATCAAAAGTGTGAGCTTCAAGGCCTCGCGGCAGAACTTGGTCTACACGAAGTGCGCTACACAGGCCGTATGTCAAACTATCCAAAGGATACATCAAGCTTCTCGCTCGTTCGTGATCCTAACAAATGCGTGCTTTGCCGTCGTTGTGAGACGATGTGCAACACCGTGCAGACGGTTGGCGTATATTCGGCTGTGCACCGTGGGTTCGACAGCACAATCGGTACGGCGTTTGATAGCCAGATGATTGATACATGCTGTACATTCTGTGGTCAATGTGTGTCGGTATGTCCAACAGGTGCGTTGACACAAGTTGACAACACAGGCGCTGTTTGGGACGCCATTAACGACCCAGAAAAATTTGTCGTTGTGCAGACGGCACCAGCGGTTCGTGTGGCGTTAGGCGAAGAATTCGGCATGCCTGTCGGCACGAGAGTGACGGGCAAGATGGTAGCGAGTCTCAGACGTATGGGATTCGATCGGGTATACGATACAGATTTCGCGGCAGATTTAACAATTATGGAAGAAGCCTCCGAGCTTGTGCACAGGCTACAACACGGCGGCGTGTTGCCGATTCTTACAAGCTGTTGCCCGGCGTGGGTTAAATTTATCGAGCATCAATTTCCAGATTTGTTAGACATTCCGTCCACTTGTAAGTCGCCTCACGAAATGTTTGGTGCCATTGCGAAAACCTATCTGGCAGAAAAATTGGGCGTAGATCCGAAGAAGATGGTTGTTGTTTCGGTGATGCCATGTCTTGCCAAAAAGTACGAAGCAAACCGTCCAGAGCTTGAATCGGGCGAAGATCCTTCGGTGGATTATGTTGTGACGACGAGAGAGTTTGCAAGCATGATCCGTGAAGCGGGCATTTTGTTTAAAGAGTTGCCAGATGAAGATTTTGACCGTGTTATGGGCGAATCGTCCGGTGCTTCTGTTTTGTTTGGCGCGACAGGCGGCGTTATTGAAGCGGCGGTGCGAACAGCCTACACATGGTTGACAGGCAGCAAGCCAGAGCAAGTCGAGTTTACCGCACTTCGCGGTATGGATGGCATAAAAGAAGCAAGCTACCAAATCAACGGCGAAGAGATCAAAATTGCCGTTGCCCACGGGCTTGGCAATGCGCGTCAGCTCTTAGAATCCATTCAAAAGAAAGAAGTGCACTACCACGCCATCGAAATTATGGCGTGCCCTGGCGGTTGCGTTGGCGGCGGCGGTCAGCCATACCATGCCAATGACCCCGATATTCTAAAAGGTCGGACGGGTGCCATTTACGCAGAAGACAGAGAGAAGCAAGTGCGGTATTCGCATGAAAACAAAGAGATCCAAAAGCTCTACGAAGAATTTTTGGGCGAGCCATACGGCGAGAAGGCACACGCGCTTCTTCACACGACGTTTGAAAAGCGACCGGTTTACGGACACGAGTAGGCGAGTGTATATAAATTAAAAAGATAAGGTCGTGGGCAGCGTCCACGATCTTATTTTTTTAAACAATAACCAACAGCATGTGGAAAGGACAGTGCACGTATGCAAGAGCGGAACAAAGAAATCATTATCATCTTTAAAGAGGGCGGGTTTGTCGTCGACGTGGAATGGGCGGCGGGCAAAGCCGCCTTTTTCGATCAAACGCTTTATGAGCAGTTGCAAACCAAACCGATTGGCACGCTCTTTTATTTTGGATTTAGCGCCAAGCGCCCAGAGATGTCGCCCTCCCTTTTGTTTATGCAGGGCATTGCAAAACGGTTTATCCAGTGGATTGCGATGGACGCAGACATCGAAATCACGCGCAACCCAGCGCCGATGTCTACCGATATGTTGATGGACATTCTGCACGCCGTACCGTTTGTGGTGGGCATTGAATACGTAAACGCCCTGTGGGTCAAGGCGATCTGGCAGAAGCTCGAAACGTTTTTTATAGAAGAAATCGCGGGTTATACAGGCAGTGTCGCCGAATTTTTAAAAGAGCAAGATGCAAAGCTAAACGTAGCGGGGAAGGTGTTTTTTCATCTGGTTGAGAATAAGGATGAAGACTATCCCTTTGCCTTTTTATCGACCTATAGCACCGCAGATGGTCACGATAAAAAAGCGGCGCATATGCCACTCAAAAATGCACTGCTCGAATACAAAGACCAGAACGACTTGCTGTTAAAGCTGTTGGCGACGGTGAGCAAGGTGACAGAACAGAGCGACTTTATTTCCGAACTGGTCGAAAGCGGTGAGTTGTTTTCGCCGTTAAAGTTTACGAGTGATGAAGCGTATGTGTTCTTAAAAGAGATACCGCTCTATGAAGAGAGCGGCGTACTCTGCCGCATCCCCGATTGGTGGCGGAAGAAGACTGCTTCGGCAAAGGTCTCCCTCTCGGTGGGCGATGCGGCTCCGTCTCATGTTGGCATGGACGCGTTGCTTGCGTTTAAGCCCGAACTCTATTTTGGCGACGAACAAATCACAAAAGAGGAACTGGAGCAATTGCTTTCCCAAACCAGCGGCTTGTCGTTTATCAAAGGCAAGTGGGTGGAAGTAGACCATGAAAAGCTAAAGGCGACACTCGACGCCTATGAAAAAGCCTTTGAGAAAGCCCAAAGCGGCGAACTGACGCTAGCAGAAGCGATGCGGATGGAGCTAAACGTCTACGACCGTCTGGGTGCCGATGAGGAAAACGCCGTTATCGAAGTGACCAACGGAGAATGGCTCGGTAGCGTGCGACGGAAGCTGATAAACCCGGGTGAGATTGACAATCTTGTCGTGGGGGCAGAATTTAAAGCGACGCTTAGGCAGTATCAGCAGTTGGGGTTTGATTGGTTGCATTTTATGAAGCAACTTGGGTTTGGGGCGCTATTGGCCGACGACATGGGGCTTGGCAAAACGGTGCAGATTTTGGCGTTGCTTGATTACATACGCCAAAACCAGTCGGAAGGCAAACGAACAAAAACCTTGCTCATTATTCCTGCCTCACTGATCGGCAACTGGCAGAAGGAAATTGAAAAATTCGCGCCGCTGTTGTGCTACAAGATACTGCACACAAATTCAAAAGAAGTGCTTGCCATAGACGAGCAGGACGACACCGACCTGTACATCACCACGTACGGCATGACGGTGCGCTTAGAGGCCTTGCAGACCGCCCGGTGGGATTTAATCATACTGGACGAAGCGCAGGCGATCAAAAACCCAAACACAAAGCAATCGAAGGTCGTGAGACAGCTAAACGCGGCTTCAAAAATCGCCATGACCGGTACACCTGTGGAAAATCGATTGACAGACCTCTGGTCGCTCTTCGATTTTTTAAACAAAGGGCTGTTGGGCACGTCGAAAGAATTTACCACGTTTGCAAAAGAACTAAAGGAAAAAGACAACTATTCCAAGTTGCGTTCGGTCGTCAGCCCGTTTATTTTGCGGCGGCTCAAAACGGACAAGTCTATTATTGAAGATTTGCCAGATAAAATTGAGATGAACGCCTACACGACCCTTACCAAGAAGCAGACGGTGCTTTACAAATCGTTGGTGAACGAGTTGGAACGGGCACTTCAAACCGCCGAGGGCATCAATCGAAAAGGGTTGGTATTGGCGAGCATCATGAAGTTTAAACAAATCTGCAACCACCCCGACCAGTATTTGGGGCAAAAACAATTTGAACCGACCCAGAGCGGCAAGTTTGACAAGCTATCAGAAATATGTGAGACAATCTACGAAAAAAGAGAGCGGGTTCTCGTCTTCACCCAATTTAAAGAGATGACCCAACCGATTGCCAAGCACTTGGAAACAATCTTTGGGCATGAAGGGCTTGTGTTGCACGGCGGCACGGCGATCAAAAAAAGAGCAGAGATTGTAGAAAAATTTTGTGGCGAAGCGTACATACCCTTTATGATTTTGTCGCTGAAAGCGGGTGGTGTGGGGCTCAATTTGACGTCAGCCAATCACGTCATCCATTTCGATCGGTGGTGGAACCCCGCCATCGAAAACCAAGCGACAGACCGTGCCTTTCGTATCGGCCAGCAAAAAAATGTACTGGTGCATAAATTTATCACAAGTGGCACAATCGAAGAAAAGATCGATGGCATGATTGCAGAAAAGCAAAAAATGGCCGGTGACATTATGGCGACATCCGGCGAAAACTGGATAACCGAACTGGACAACAATGAAATTATGTCTCTTTTTACACTAGGATGAGGTGATACAGATGTGGGGATACTTTGAATATACACCAGTGGCCAAAAAAAAGGAACAGGCAAAAACGGCGCTAGAGAAGCTAAAAAAGAAAGACACAACCATCCAACCCGTCATCATCCGTGGCACAAAAATTTCGAATACGTGGTGGGGCATTGCATGGACTAAAAACTTAGAAAGCTACTCCGATTACAGCAACCGCATCGGGCGTGGGCGCAGTTACTTGCGGCAAGGCTGTGTGTTAGACTTAAAAATAGAACAAGGTAGGGTAGACGCTTTGGTGCAGGGCGGTTCACGCAAGCCCTACGAAATCCAAATCATCATTGACGCGCTTCCAGAGAAAAAATGGAACCACATGATACAGGCTTGTGGTCACAAGATCGAAAGCATTGCAGAACTGGCAGAGGGCAAATTTCCGAAAGAACTACAAGAACTGTTTACGATACAACGGGATGGGCTATTTCCAAGCCCCAAGGAAATACACTTCGACTGCTCGTGCCCCGATTGGGCGTCGATGTGCAAGCACGTGGCGGCGGCGTTGTTCGGAATCGGCGCAAGACTAGACGAAGATCCGACGTTGTTTTTTAAGTTGCGCGGCATCAACGTTGAAATGCTGTTAAAGAAGTCGGTCGAAGAAAAGATGAACAGCATGCTAAAAAATTCGGGTCAGAAGACGAGACGCGTCATAGACGATGCAGACATTGGCGATTTGTTTGGGGTGTAGCCAAGTGATATGGAGAGGGTTGGTGGTTTCGGGTGTGTGAAGGGGCCGATTTTTCAGGCTTTGGCAAAGATGCAATCTTGTTGCTGGTCGAACTGGCACACAATAACAACAAAGAATGGTTTCACAGCCACAAAAGTGAATTTGAAGCCCAGTTAATTGAACCGGCTAGACGATTTGTGACAGAGATCACGCAGATGTTAAAGGCGGTGTCACCTACGACAAATGGGATTCCGACCGTGGGCAAATCGATCTCTCGTATGAACCGAGACATTCGCTTTTCGAAGGACAAAAGCCCCTACAGAACCCATCTGGATGTGTGGTTTTGGGACGGAGAGACGAAGAGTTTTGAATGCTCTGGGTTTATCTTTCGGCTGTCTGCGCATGAGCTTATGTTTGGCACAGGCATACTTGAGTTTTCGAAAGAGGCACTGGTACAATACAGAGACGCCGTTGCAGATGATAAGAAGGGTGCCAAATTGGTGTCGATTCTGCGTGGTGTAGAAAAAATACAAAACGGTCACTACCATGGAAGCACATATAAGAGAATGCCGAAGGGCTATGAAGATGTGCCACAGAATCGGGGCGCGTTGCTGCTGCATTCGGGCTTGTACGCCGACATCATAACCGACACGTCTGCTATTTTCTCGCGGGAGTTTCTTACGTTTGCGACGGATCAATTCAGGCAGTTGGAACCGTTGCATGGATGGATTCGTGGGGTTGTGAAGGGCTAGCTAGAACGAAACGAAAGAGGCGGAGAGAAACTTTTGTTAAAAAAAGTTTCTCTCCGCCTCTTTCGTTTCTTAAAAAAAATCTATATCGTGATCAATTCATATTCTTTGTTGCCAAGCCCCATCTTCACCGCGTGGTCGGTGCCATGTTGCCAGTTGGTCGTGGGGTGGGTGTCGTGAAATTTGTCGCCGCTTGCCGCTTTGCCTTCTAATACACTGCCTGCGCCGACGGGTGCCGCGTTAACGGCGTTGGCACACGCCGCGTCGAGGGCAACGGGATCGAAGGACGCGAACATGCCGATGTTTGGCGCAATGGGTACATCGTTTTCGGCATGACAGTCGCAGAAAGGCGAAATGTCGATGGCGAGGGAAACATGAAAGTGTGGTCTGTCTTTCAAAATTGCGGTTGTATACTCGACAATTTTTTTGTTTAATACTTCAGAGCCTTCGTCGTTATCGGCGTACACCGCATCATACATACAGGCGCTAATGCATCGCCCGCAACCGACACAACGGTCGTGGTCGATGACTGCTTTTTTGTCCACGATGGTAATGGCGCTATGGGCGCATTGGGTCAGGCATTTGCGACAGGCAACACAGTTGTCTGCAAAAATCTCTGGTTTGCCCGAAGCGTGCATTTCCATTTTTCCGGCTCTCGAACCACAGCCCATGCCGATATTTTTGACCGCGCCGCCGATACCCGCCATTTCGTGCCCTTTAAAATGGGAAAGCGAGATGAGAATGTCTGCGTCCATAATCGCACGTCCAACTTTGGCTTCTTTTATGTATTCGCCACCTTCAACCGGAACAAGCACATCGTCCGTACCTTTTAAGCCATCGGCAATCAGCACGTGACAGCCTGTCGAAAACGGCGAGAAGCCGTTTACATAGGCGGTGTCCAAATGGTCAAGCGCATTTTTTCGTGAGCCTACATATAACGTGCTACAATCGGTGAGAAATGGATTGCCCCCAAGGGATTTAACAACGTCCACCAATGCTTTCGCATAGTTTGGACGCAAATAGGCCATGTTGCCAAGCTCGCCGAAGTGAATTTTAATGGCAACAAATTTTCTGTCGAAGTCAATGGTTTGGATGCCGGCTTCTTTAATGAGCCGTTGAAATTTCATCGGAAGGTTCTCCTCTAGGGAGGTTTTCATGTTTGTAAAATATACTTTGGATTTGTTCATTGTAATCGCGCTCCTTGTTATTTAAAATTGTCTAGTATCTCTTTCATTCTTTCGGGCGAAACGTTTACAGCGTCCCATTTGACCGCCACTGTGTCGCCTGTATGGCGGGGGATGAGGTGTATATGAAAATGAAAAACGGTTTGCCCGGCTACTTCCCCGTTGTTTTGTAAAATATTCAGCCCGTCAAACGCGAAGTTGCGTTTGAGGGCATGGGAAAGCTTGGTGAGCACAGGGTATATTTCTTTGCCCACGGCTTCGGGTAGGTCGTACACATCTTGCACATGTGCCTTGGGGATGAGGAGGGTATGCCCCTCACTTGCTGGCGAAATATCCAAAATCGCCACAAAGTTTTCATCCTCATAAATCTTTCCGGCGGGGATTGCGCCGGAGGCGATTTTGCAAAAAATACAGTTGGGGTCATGCATGGGGATCACACTCCATTTGTTTTAATATGGTTTTAAACACGGACATGGCGTGCTTGATTGGCTCTTGAGTCGTCATGTCTACGCCCGCCTGTTTCAACAGGTTAATCGAATAATCAGAAGAACCGCTCTTTAAAAATTGGAGGTACGCGGCACCGCCGTTGTTGTGCAGGATGTTCTCAGACAGCGCAATGGCGGCGGTATAACCGGTTGCATATTGGTACACATAATAAGGGTTGTAAAAATGGGGGATTCTTGCCCACTCCCAACTGATTTGTGTATCCAATACGATATCGGGGCCATAATATTTTACGTTTAGCCCGTTATACACCTCGCAAAGGGTGTCGAAGGTGAGAGGCGTGCCGGCTTCTACCATCTCGTGCACAAGCAGTTCAAATTCGGCAAACATCGTCTGTCTAAACACAGTGCCACGGAACTGCTCAAGCCAATAGTTGTATAGGTATTGTTTTTGCGTCTTGTCTTCCGTCACCGATAGCAAGTGTTGCATCAACAACGCCTCGTTGACGGTGGACGCCACTTCTGCCACAAAGATTGTGTAGTTGCTGTACGTATACGGTTGTGTTGCCCACGAATAGTGGCTATGGATGGCGTGCCCCATTTCATGCGCCAGTGTAAACATGCTGTTAATCGTGTCATTGTAGTTAAGCGAAACGTAAGGGTGACAGCCGTGACAGCCCCATGCGTAAGCGCCACTTCGTTTGCCCTTGTTTTCGTATACGTCGATCCAACCTGCTGACAAGCCTTCTGTCAAAATTTGACCGTATGCATCGCCTAACGGCTTTAACGCCTCCGTCACGCTTGCCTTTGCGTCGTCGTAGTTGATAAAAATATTGGCGTCCGATACAATCGGCGTATACAGGTCATACATGTGGAGCGATTCCACGCCGAGTTTTTGCTTCCGCAATCGGATATATTGATGCATGAGTGGCAAGTATTCACTGATGGTTTGAATTAAATTTTTGTAGACCGTGGTAGGGATATTGTGACCGCATAAATACGCTTCAAGAGAATTGTCATACCGCCGTACGCCCGACAGAAACACGTCTTTCTTGATGCTTGCGTTAAACGTAGCGGCGATTGCATTTTTTTGTTTAAAGTAGGCATCATAATAGGCATCAAAGGCATCTTTACGCAGACGCCTGTCTGTGCTTTCAAGCATGGCGATAAATTTGCCGTGGGTCAGCGGCGTCAACGCACCAGACTCATCTGCAACCGAGCGGAATTCCATGTCGGCGTTGTTCATCATCGAAAAAACATTTTCGGGGATGACAGAAAGTTCGTATACTTTCGCCAATATATTTTCTTCGGGTGCCGAAAGGATATGCTTTTTGCTACGCAGCAAATCTTCAATATAATGCTTGTATAGGTGATCAGATGCTTTCGCACAAAGTGCCTGCTCGTCAAGCGCCAAGATTTCTGGCTCGATAAAAGAAGTTTGAGACTGGTAAGAGACGATCAAGCTCTCGGCTTTGTCGGATAATCCTTGGTAAAACGGATTGGTTTGGTCTTCATTTAAGCGTAGATTGGCATAAACGTAGAGTTTGTCTAGTTTTTGGGCGAGCACGTCTCGTTTCGCCAGACATACAAAAACCGTATCGATCGTCAGGCTTCCGTTAAACGAATCCATCGCCTTTAATTCTTCTTTTAAATCATCAAATTGTTGTTGCCACTCGTCATCTGTGGCAAACAAGTCGTGTATATGCCAATGAAATATTTCGGGTATCTCTGCCCGTGTTTTCAGTTTGTCACTCATAAGAAACGATCCTCTCCTGTTCGCAATCGATAGGCACAGCATACGCCATGCATCCATATATAGTATAGTACAAAAAATGGAATATAAACATATATATTTGCAAAAAGTTTATATTATTTTCGGCGATCAGTCTTGGTTCTTCACAAACATTTCAATAAAAAAGTTTGTGAAGGGTTGATATTGTACAAAAATAATAGTATGATCATCATAATAGAATTTTTTTGCACAAAGGAGGAAAGATGATGGGGTTAAAAGTATTGATTGTGGCTTCGGAAGTGTCGCCCTATGCAAAAAGTGGAGGGCTAGGCGACGTTTCGGGTTCATTGCCGAAGGCGCTTATCGCCGCAGGCGTAGACGCAAGAGTGGTTCTACCAAAATACAAAGGCATCAATCCATGCCATTTAGAGCATGCGCAATACAAAGGCTCTTTTGTTGTCAATTTGGGCTGGCGCACGCAGAGCGCGTCTGTGTATCAGTTGGCGGCAGATGTGCCCACATACGTGATCGAAAATGACTTCTATTTCAATCGTGACGGGTTTTATGGCTATGGCGATGACAACGAGCGTTTTGCGTTTTTCTCGAAGGCGTCTATCGAGCTTTTAAGCTTAATCGATTTCAAGCCGGATGTGGTGCATTGTAACGACTGGCAGACAGGGCCACTCCCTGTTTACATGCGCGATATTTACAGCAAGTTTGTTTATTTTTCAGAAGTCAAGACGCTGTTTACCATACACAACTTGCAATACCAAGGCAATTTCCCAAAGGAAAGTCTGTTTATGATGGGCTTGCACGACGGGTATGCATCGGACGATAAATTAGAATTTTATGGAAATATTTCCTATATGAAAGGCGGCGTGTTGTTTGCAGACGCCGTTAGTACCGTGAGCAAAACCTACGCCTACGAGATCCAAACGCCGCAATATGGATATGGATTAGATGGTGTGTTAAGACGGCGCGCGGGTGATTTGACCGGCATCGTGAATGGCATCGACTACGAAGCCAACAAGCCCGAAACAAGCAAAAAAATATATCAAAACTTTAGTGTGTTTGACTACGAAGGCAAGGTGGCAAACAAGCACGCCCTACAAAAAGAGTTGGGTCTACCTGTGTGCGACGCCATGATGATTGGTCTGATTTCAAGATTGGTCGATCAAAAGGGCATCGAGCTCATCGCACAAGCCATGGACGAATTAATACAAAAAGATATCCAGTTGGTTGTGCTCGGTACTGGTGACGGAAGATATGAGCATTTATTCAGACATTACGCATATAAATGTCCAGACAAGGTAAGCGCACATATTTTGTTTGACGATACGCTTGCGCAAAAAATTTACGCATCATCAGATGTGTTTTTGATGCCGTCGCTGTTCGAGCCTTGCGGCCTTGGTCAGCTATTTGCCATGTCATATGGCACCGTGCCGATTGTGCGCACGACAGGCGGCCTTGTGGATACCGTGAAGCATTTTAACAGCGAAACCTACGAAGGCAACGGGTTCTTGTTCCAAGACTACATGTCTACGGGTATGATGTGGGCCATTAACGAAGCACTCAAAACCTATCACGACAAACATCTTTGGTACAATGTGTTTAAAAATGCCATTGACACAAGGTTCTCATGGGATCAGTCCGCCCTTGAATATATAGAACTATACGAAAAAATTTGCCACAAAAGCGTAGAGCATGCGCCGGTTGTACAGCCGACGAAAAAGGCAGAGAAAAAAGAAAAAATAGAGAAGACAGTGAAAATAGAACAAGAACCAATAGAACCAGAACCAATCGAAGAGCAGGAAGTATAAGAAAATAGGTTGCATGCCTCGCGGTTCGCCGCGGGGTTGTTCATTTTACAGTTGCGTACAAATTAAGGGTCAAGGGGCGAGCCCCTTGCGGGGTTTGGGGCAGCGCCCCAAGGTACAAATCTTAAAGACGATCATAAGGGAGAGAATGATTTTGGCGAAGGAAAAAATGGTAGAAGCGATTACGTCTATGGAGGACGATTTTGCACAATGGTACACCGACGTGGTAAAAAAAGCAGATTTAATTGACTATTCCTCTGTGAGAGGTTGCATGATTTTGCGCCCTTATGGGTATGCCATATGGGAACTGATTCAAAAACAATTGGACAATCGGTTTAAAGAGACCGATCATGAAAACGTGTATATGCCAATGTTTATCCCCGAGAGTCTTTTGCAAAAAGAAAAAGACCATGTAGAAGGATTTGCGCCCGAGGTGGCTTGGGTTACACATGGCGGAACCGAAAAACTAACAGAGCGGTTGTGCGTTCGACCAACCTCCGAAACGTTATTCTGCGAGCATTATAAAAATATCATTCAGTCGTACCGCGATTTGCCAAAACTCTACAACCAATGGTGTTCGGTGGTACGATGGGAAAAAACGACGAGACCGTTTCTCCGTACGCTTGAATTTTTATGGCAAGAGGGCCATACGGCGCATGCAACGGCAGAAGAGGCGCAAGAAGAAACAATCAAAATGTTAAACGTATACGCAGAATTTTGTGAAAATGTGTTGGCCATTCCGGTGGTGAAAGGTCAAAAAACAGAAAGCGAAAAATTTGCAGGTGCTTCGGCTACCTATACAATCGAAAGTTTGATGCATGACGGCAAGGCGTTGCAGACAGGCACGTCTCATAATTTTTCAGACGGCTTTGCAAAGGCGTTCGGTATACAATATACAGGCAAGAACAACGAATTAAATTACGTACACCAAACATCGTGGGGCATGTCGACACGGATGATCGGTGGGCTGATTATGGTGCATAGCGATAACAATGGCCTTGTGTTGCCGCCAAATGTAGCGCCTGTGCAGGTGGTCATTATACCGGTTGCACAGCATAAAGAAGGCGTTCTCGAAAAAGCAGAGTCGTTGAGACAGACGTTGTTACCAATCTGTCGCGTAAAAGTAGACAGCAGTGACAAGTCGCCGGGTTGGAAGTACAGCGAACATGAGATGAAAGGCGTGCCGGTGCGACTTGAAATCGGCCCTCGTGATATCGAAAACAACCAAGCCGTGCTCGTACGACGCGACACAAGAGAAAAGGTCATCATTAACTTGGATGAACTCGAAACAAAGATCCCCGAAATATTGCAACACATGCAAAAAGACTTGCTCGAAAAAGCAAGAGAACTACGCGAATCAAAGACGTATACCGCCGAAACGATGGAGCAATTCGAGCAAATTTTGTCCACGACACCCGGCTTCGTAAAAGCGATGTGGTGCGGCGACAATGCATGCGAAGAAAAAATAAAAGAAAAGACAACGGCCACGGCCAGATGTATCCCCTTCGAACAAGAAGCAATCAGCGATACATGTGTATGCTGTGGTCAAAAAGCAAGCCAAATGGTGTATTGGGGCAAAGCGTATTAAACTATACGCCACATGGCGTATAGCCAGGCAACAACAAGCGCTAAGAGGTGTGATTGTATATGAATGATAACAAAAAAAATAAGGATCGCTACGAGAAAGAAGGCGTCATTTATACGCCCAGTATCCCTAAGAATGATGACACAATCGATTATACCGTCAAGAAAAAACCGACAAAAAAAGTGCAGATCAAATCCCAGTACAAAACACTGATGTTGATTACGGTTATAAGCGGGATTGTCATTTGCATGGTGGTGTTCGCGGTGGTTTACAATTCTTTCACAGATCATGGCGACAAATCGGTAAAAGAGCCAGACAGTACCCCACTTGCGGAAGTGGTACCACCCATTGAAGAGAAGAACGAGGCGTCCTGTATAGGCGTTTTACGCGGTGTCGACGCACAGGCAAAGCAAATCGATGTGCTCGATATTACAAACCAAAAAGAATATCGCCTGGTCATCACAAATGCAACAGATTTAAAAAATAAATATGGCCAAAGTGTTGTCTTATCAGAATTTAAAGTAGGCGACATTGTAACCATTTCCTTTAATAATAGTGACAAAGAAATCAAGGCGCTAACAGAAAACGCAGAGGGATTTGAATACCAGTCCATCACCAAGCTTTCGGTAGACCCAACGCAAAAAGTGGTAAAGCACAACAATGATACCTACACGTATAACGATGGCATCGTCGTTACCTATAAAAACAAGCCGTATGACCTGACACAAATCACGGATATAGACGTTGTGACAATCAAGGGCTACAAAGACACGATCTGGTCGATCGATGTAGAGCAAAGTCATGGCTATATCAAGGTCATTAACCAAGATAAGGTGACGAACGGTACGCTCGAAATTGGTAAAGCGACGTTTATGCAACTGGCAGATGCAGATGAATTGACCGTGCTTGAAGGTGTGCAGAAGGTTGTCATTGATGGGGATAACATCGAGCCTTATGTAAAAGAGGTTGTCGTGTCATCGCTCGAAACGTCGATCTTAGATGTGACACTTGTGCAAGCGAAATCTAGCGTCGTCGTGTGGAAGGTTAGTGAGCCAGACTATGAGCTGAAAATCAATGGCGTTGTCGAATTGTCAAGAGAACCGATGATTTTAGAGTATGGTGTGTATGATGTTGCCGTAAGCAAGGACGGCTTTGTAGACTTTGCAGAGAAAATCAACATCAACAGCCCACAATTGGAAATCCCTATCGAGCTAAAAAAGGTAGTCAACATGGGCAAATTGGCGATTACGTCTGAACCGACAGCCGCCGACCTGTATGTAGACAATGCCTATATCGGCGTCACCCCTGTGACAAAGGATGTCGTGCAGGGCGACCACGTGATTGTGTTAAAAAAATCGGGCTATAAAGATTTTACATTGGGCGTTGTGGTCAGTGAGACGAGCCCACCGTATAACATTACACTGCAAACGAAAGACGACGTGCCATTTAACGCCGCACCAAATACAAACAACCAGAACACGAACAACCAGAACACCACACAAAACGCCGACCAGAACACAGGAGGTGTGCCAACGATCAAGCCCGTTGTGGTGCCGACCATCGCGCCAATCGACGCTTCGGCAAGCTATGTGCCGTTTGAAAAACTTCCGGCGTCGCCAACTGATGCACCAGACATGCAAGTGCCATTTCAAGTGCCCCAAAACTAAAACAATATAGAGTGATCCGAAAATATATGGACTGAAAAAGTACAGATTCATGCTTGCAATTTTTCATTTTTAGGTTTACAATTTTCGCGTAGAAGCAGTATATACTGCTATCGGTTTCAAAGTGCATCAATCATCATATACGTGTAGAGATAACATAAAAAAAGATGTAGGGGGCAATGAGAAATGGCAGAATTAAGAGAAGAATGCGGCGTATTTGGCATATATGACCCAAAGGGTAAATGTGCAGATTTGACGTACTATGCTCTTGTGGCGTTGCAGCACAGAGGACAAGACGGCAGTGGCATCGCAGTGAACAACGACGGAGACATTACCCATTATAAAGATTTAGGGCTTGTAAACGAAGTGTTTGATGCAGAGCGTTTGGCGGAATTAAAAGGCACGATGGCGGTGGGGCATGTTCGGTATTCCACAAGAAATGCGTCCGCTAAATTCAACATACGAGAAAACGTGCAACCTCTTGTGTTGCGCTATGTAAAAGGCAACTTGGCGATCGCCCATAATGGGAGCCTCGTCGGAACCGATTCGTTGCGCAAAGAGTTAGAGCGCAGCGGTGCCATTTTTCAGACGACGACCGACACAGAATTAATCGCCTATGCCATTGCCAAAAAAAGATTGGAAGCCGGTTCCGTTCAAGGCGCAGTTAAAGAAGCGATGAAGGTGTTAAAAGGCGCGTACTGTCTTCTTGTCATGAGCCCGCAAAAACTGATCGCGGCGCGTGACCCATGGGGCTTGCGACCGTTGTGTATGGGGCGAAAGGGCGACGCCATTGTCTTTGCCTCCGAATCTTGTGCATTTGACTCTATCGATGCAGAGTATATCCGAGAGATCGATCCGGGCGAAATCGTCATTGTCGAAAAAGGTACCATCACCTCCATCCGTGACCACTGCACCGATTCATCTAGCCTATGTATATTTGAACATATCTATTTTGCACGTCCTGATAGCAATATTGCAGGTCAAAACGTATACGAAGCACGTAAAAAATCAGGCATGCTGTTGGCACAGCAATGTCCAGTCGAGGCAGATGTTGTCATTGGCGTTCCAGATTCGGGCATCGGTGCGGCGGCTGGCTATGCAGAACAGTCTGGCATTAAATATGAAAACGGGTTCATCAAAAACCGTTACATCGGTAGAACATTTATAAAGCCCGATCAAGAAAGCAGAGAAATTGCAGTCAAGATGAAATTAAATCCCCTCAAGAGTTTGCTCGATGGTAAGCGGGTGATCATGGTAGACGACAGCATCGTGCGTGGCACGACATGTGGTCAAATCATCAAAATGTTGCGTGATGTTGGCGTAAAAGAAGTGCATGTCAAAATTTCATCGCCGTTGTTTTTATATCCGTGCTATTTCGGAACAGACATCCCATCCACAGACGAACTGATCGCGACAAACCATTCGGTAGACGAGATTTGCAAGATGATTGGCGCAGACAGTTTGGATTTTCTCAGCATGGAAAACTTACATAAAATTTGCGAAAACTCGGCATGCGGTTTTTGTGATGGCTGTTTTACTGGCAAATATCCAGTGGATGTAAGCGAGTAAAAGCAACTGAGGTATATTTTATCTGGCGTTGAGAAACACTATACAGCGTAAAAGACAGAGGAGGACTTTTTCAAAAGTTTTCCTCTTTTTCATATCAGAAGTACGTTTAAAAGGAGTGAATTTTTATGTATGGTTTTGTACATGTCGCCGCCATAACCCCGACCGTGACGGTTGCGAACCCGGAGAAGAACGCGGACGACATCATCAAACAGGCAAAGGAAGCATACAAGCGAGGGATAGACGTGGTTGTCTTTCCAGAACTCTGTATAACAGGCTACACTTGTAATGACTTGTTTTTTAACAACCAACTGCTAGACGAGGCCAGGAAAAAGCTATGCACGATCGGGGCGGCATTAAAAGAGATGGATATGATTATCGTCGTCGGGTTGCCGTTTGCTGTTTTTGGAAAACTCTATAATGTGGCGGCTGTTTTATACAAGGGAGAAATACTGGGTATGGTGCCCAAATCATGCTTACCCGGCGGCAGAGACGGCGATGAGACACGATATTTTGCACAAGGAAACGAGTGCCCGCAAGAGGTTTTGGTCGGCGGTCAAAAAGTTCCGTTTGGCACAAATCTGCTGTTTTGCTCTCGTCAAAATGAGAATTTTGTGCTAGGGGTAGAGCTTGGGCACGATGTATGGTCAATGATACCGCCGTCCTGTCGTCATGCGGCGGCGGGCGCTACGGTAATCGCCAATCTTTCGGCAGACAGCGAAATGGTGGGCAAGGATTGCTTCAGGCGAAAACTGGTTTCGTCCCAATCGGCAAGGCTATTGGGCGGATACATTTATGCGAGTGCAGGCTACGGCGAATCTACAACCGACGTGGTGTTTGCAGGGCACAACATGATTTGCGAAAATGGAACCATACGAAGCGAGTCGAAGCGGTTTCAAAACGGCATCCTGTATGGCACCCTTGACACATCTTTTTTGGCAGGAGAGCGGCAAAAGCAAACCATGTTTCACATCCATGCAGAACATCACCAACGTGTGTACTTTAATATGGAAGAAAGACAGACAAAACCGATTGGTCTGATTTCTAAAACCCCGTTTGTGCCGTGCGATGAAGCATCGAAGGAAAAGCGGTGCAATGAAATTATGACAATGCAGGCATTGGGTCTTCGGAAAAGGATGGAGCACATCGGTTGCAAAAATGTCGTGCTTGGCATATCGGGTGGATTGGATTCGACCCATGCGCTGTTGGTTACGGCGGAGACGTTCAAAATGATGGGGCTTTCACCCAAAGGGATTCATACCGTCACGATGCCATGCTTCGGCACATCAGATAGAACGTATCAAAATGCCATTAAGCTTGCAGAACAGTTGGGTACGACGTTTTATGAAATCAATATCAAAGAGTCCGTGTTGAAACATTTTGCGGATATCGGGCAAGACCCCAACCAGAAGGATGTCACCTTTGAAAATGCACAGGCAAGAGAACGGACGCAAATTTTAATGGATATGTCTAACCAGTTAAACGGATTTGTGGTCGGAACGGGAGACTTGTCTGAACTGGCGCTTGGCTTTGCGACATACAATGGCGACCACATGTCTATGTATGGGGTAAATGCGTCTGTGCCAAAAACACTGATGCGATATTTGGTGCGGTATGTGGCAGATTGTGCAAATGATGGGTTGCAGGAGATTTTGTATGATATATTGGATACACCCGTCTCACCAGAACTTTTGCCCGGCACAAACGGCGCAATCGAGCAAGTAACAGAGGATATCGTGGGGCCATACGAGTTGCATGATTTCTTTCTCTACTATTTTGTTAGAAAAAACTTTCAGGTGGATAAAATATTATACTTGGCGACCATTGCGTTTGACGGTGTTTATGAAGCGGCGGTCATTGCCAAGTGGCTGAACATTTTTATGAAGCGATTTTTTTCACAGCAATACAAGCGGTCTTGCATGCCAGACGGGCCAAAGGTTGGATCTGTCAGCCTGTCACCCCGAGGGGATTTGAAGATGGCGAGCGACTGTGCGGTAGATTTGTTCATACCCCACGCGACACACTCATAAAATAATTAAAAAGGAATGTGAATAGAATGGATAAAAAACGAACAGTTGCGGTTATATTTGGCGGCAAATCGCCAGAACACGAAATATCAAAAATTTCTGCAAAAACGATTGTTTCTCATATGTCAGAAGAACAGTACGACGTCATCCCTGTCTTTATTACAAAAGACGGGGAGTGGCTGTTGTATGACGGACAGATTGACAACATGTTAACCGGTCAGTGGGAAAAATATGCCGTAAAGGCTGTCATAAGCCCAGATACAGCGCACCATGGGTTGTTGCGAATTGTAGGCGAACGCGTAAAATGCATTCACATCGACGTTGCGTTTTCGGCACTGCATGGCGAATATGGCGAAGATGGGGCAATACAGGGGCTATTTGCCCTGGCAGGCATCCCTTACGTGGGGTGCGGCATCCTGTCGTCGGGTCTTTGTATGGACAAATACTACACAAAAAAAATCGTGGAAGGCATTGGTATACGACAGGCCAAGCATTACACCGTACATAGGCATCAAATAGAAGAACTGGACACCGTGTTGCAGACGATCGAGAATGAAATCGGGTATCCATGTTTTGTAAAGCCGTCGGCAACTGGCTCCTCTGTCGGCGTCTCGAAAGCGTTGGACAGACAGCAAGCAGAAGAGGCAATAAAAGAAGCGGCGCAGTTCGGCGACAAAATTCTTGTCGAAAAAGCAATTGTGGGGCGCGAGGTGGAATGCGGCGTGCTTGGCAATCAAACCATAGAAGCATCACCGGTAGGAGAAATTATTGCCGCGGATGAATTTTATAGTTATGATGCAAAATATAACGACAGAGGGTCAAAGACAATTGTTCCGGCAGAAATTCCCTACGAGACCAGTGAAGACATTCGCCAAAAATCGATTCAAATTTTTCAGGCGTTGGGTGGAAGCGGATTGGCGCGTGTGGATTTCTTCCTCGAACATGAGACAGGCGAGGTTGTTTTTAACGAAATCAATACGATGCCAGGATTTACAGGCATCAGCATGTACCCGATGCTGTGGCAGGAGGCCGGTCTTTCGCTTTCAGAGTTGATTGATCGACTGATTCAATTGGCACAGGAGGCGTAGAATGGATACGAGACCAATCGGAATCTTTGATTCAGGCGTAGGCGGATTGACGGTTGTCAAAGAGGTCATGAAGCATATGCCAGGAGAGGACATCATTTATTTCGGCGATACGGCAAGGGTGCCCTACGGCTCTAAATCAAAAGAGACCGTCACAAAATTTTCAAAGCAAATCGTGCATTTTCTAAAAAGCAAAGATGTGAAGGCGATTATCATTGCCTGCAACACCGCCAGCTCGAATAGTTATGATGCACTGGTCGAGCACTTCGATATCCCCATTATAGAAGTCATCTCGCCGGGTGTTGATGCCTGTTTAAAGGTGACAAAAAACGGCATCGTCGGCATCATCGGAACAGAAGCAACCATTAGAAGTGATGCGTACAGAAAGAAGTTACTTCAAAAAAATAAAGATATCATTGTGCACCAGAAAGCTTGTCCGCTGTTTGTGCCGCTGGCAGAAGAGGGCTTCATCGACGAAAACAACCAGATTGCGACATTGACCGCTAGAAAATATTTGAATGAATTGGTCGAACAGGGCATAGATGCACTCATTTTGGGTTGCACACATTATCCACTTTTAAATTCATGTATAAAAAACGCGATTGGTGACAAAATAGAGATTGTAAACCCAGCAATAGAAACAGCAATGAAAATAAAAAGATTCCTAACGGATAATGCCATGCTGAATGAGGCAACGACAAAGGAAAGAGAACAAAGTAATCATAAGTTTTACGTAAGTGATTATTCTTCAAAGTTTGAGCAGATTTGCAGTGTCTTGTTAAATGAAAATTATATGCCGGAGAAGATCGATATCGCAAACGACTAGGGCAACCTAGGGCAATCTGCGTGAACAGATTTGGAACCCACATTCTCAATTGACTTATGCCGGGAAAAAACATATAATACAAACCATCAAATCTTACAGATGATTACGAAGTTCAAGGAGGAAATAAAATGGCTCTAGTAGTAAAAGGAAATGACTTTGAAGAAGAAGTGTTAAAAAGTGAAATACCCGTGTTGGTAGATTTTTTTGCCACATGGTGCGGCCCGTGTAAGATGATAGCAAAAATGATTGACGATTTGTCTGGAGAACTCGACGGAAAAGCGAAGGTTGTAAAAGTCGATATCGACGAAGCGACCGATGTTGTCGTGAAATATGGCATCAGAAGTGTTCCCACGTTGATGTTCTTTCAACAAGGCGAAGTCGTAGAACAGGTTGTAGGGGCCGTGCCCAAAGATGTTTTGTTGGAAAAAATAGAAGGCATGATGTAACAAAAGAACAGAGAATATGCCGGTTTGAGCGTTAACGTTACAAGCGCATTACGTGTCTGTTACAGTTTAGACAAAACACTTGAAACTAGCTTGAAAGCATGATATATTTACTCATGTCGCAAGCAATATGTGTCAAACGCAACCGAGAACCGAAAACAATGTTCATATATATTACAATATTGTTACATTCTGCCATTGGTTGTTGACGACAAAATATTGCAGTGCTATAATACTTTTGTAAATGAGGTAAAGACCTGTTGCCTCAACACACACACATTTTAATTTTATAAGGAGGAACAAAAATGAAAAGAAAAATAGCTATATTATTGGCAGCTATGATGGCTGTAGCAACAATGCCAATGAGTGTCTTCGCTAACTCAAGTAACAGCGTTGACAAACAGATTACAGTGCAACAAGATGCTTTTACGAATTATGATATTAACCCAGTAACGGGTGACAAAATCCCGAAAGCAGCACCAGTGCTTTCGATTGATCCAAGTGATGCAATTTCTACTGAAACTTCGATCAGACTTGTATTAACCAATGCAGAGTGGGCAGGAGATGATTCATGGAAGGGTGCTGCTGGCACTTGGGCTGACTACAAAACACAAGTAAATGAAACAACCGATTTCTCTACTTCTGACAACATTAGAATTTTAAAGTCTGCAGTAAGTTCTAACACAATTCCTTGGAGCCTTAAAGTTTCGTCAGGCGACAAAAAAGTAGCAATTCTTACAATTGCTCCTATTACTGCTGATGTTGTTAAGAGAAGTGATAGCATGGGTGGCGGTAAAGATGCAACTTATAATATCCCTCTTAACGCGAAAATTACAGCCGAAGGCGACGTTAAAGTAACTGTAGATGCGCTTAGTACTGCAATCTCTAACAGCACAACGCTTTTTGCTACAGGTACTTCAAGCAAAGGTTCTACCGTAACGACAGTTTCAAGTATTGAAACTGGTAGAGATGAAGTTAGAATTCAACCGATTGCAATCAAAGAAACTGTTGCTGGTACAATTAAACCAGGCAGAACGATTACAGTTCAAACCAATGGTAACTTTGAATTTAAAGCGGGTCAAACTCTTAGAATTTCATCAGACTATAATATCGCAGCGCCTGGATATAAAGTGCTAGATTCTTATACTTTTTCTAAAGATACAATTACGTTTACAGTACCTGCTGGATATGTAGCTGGAACTGGTGGCAAACTAGACACATTATATATTGGTACAGGAACAAGCACAAGTACAACCACTGATGGTCTTGTAATCGTTCCTATTGATGAAGATGTAGATTATGGTGATATCTCTATTAAAGTTAAAGGTCAAGATGTCACAACAGAAACAATTAAAGTTGGCGAACGTCATGACTATGGTTTTGACTTGAAAACTTTAAAAGACGTGCCTACAATATTGGCAGGTCGTGTTGAAGACAAATTTGACACTTCTAGAAAAACAACCGGAGCTGTTGATGTAGTTACAGAAACAAAGATAGATTCTGATCAAACAAAAGCAGCGCAAGTTCGTTTTGCTGAAACAATCAAGGGTACTTGGTTAGACACGAGAAAACTTGAATTTACAGTGCCAGAAGGCGTTAAAATTGCAAGAGCAGAGTTTGACGATGTAAAGTATATTAGTTCAGGTAGCGTAGATGACTATGACATCAGTAAAGATGGTAGAACACTTTCTATTTCACGTGCAGTACCAAGCAAAACTGATTTAGCTGAATTCAAAATGACATTATACTTGAGTTCTGAATTGAACTTTGCAGGCGATGTAACTTTGGATGTAAAAGGCGGCGGTATTGCAGCTGGTGTTGTTGATTCAGTTGTTATCGCAAAAATCGCTCCTCCAATCACAATCGAATCAGCTTCAACAAATGTAAACTTAGGTTACCAAAAACTTGATACAGCTGACATCAAAATTACAGAAGCTGCAGCAGGTACTTTCCTTAAAGACAAAGTGCTTTATGTTAAACTTGATAGTATTTACGGTAAAGAAGATTTAGGTTTTGCTGATGAGAACTTAGATTACACGATTGATGGTGAATTAACTGTTAAAGACTTCAAAGTTAAAAACGGTTATATCATGGTAACAATCGACAGAGAAAGTAGAACGGCTCCATCTTCAATCACATTCAAAAACGTAAAAATGGGATCAACTCGTTCAGTACCATTTGGTTCATATGATATCCTTGTTTGTGGTGATTCATTTGTAACAAACTACGATGATAAAGACACATTAGACTACTTGCCAATCTTTGATGACAACGAAGGCTACAAATTCAAAGATTATATCAAAGTTGTAACTGAAACAGGTACTTTGGATCAAGTTGTTAAAGTTTCTATCGGTTCTACTTCTTGCCTTATCAACGACGTAGCATCTGAAATGGACGTAGCTCCTTATATCCAAGCAGCAAGTGGTAGCACAATGGTTCCTTTGAGATTCGTATCTTTAGCATTGGGTATCGACAGTGTTGAATCAGCTGACGAATCAAGCAAAATCCAATGGGATCCTTCAACAAAAACAGTAACAATTTTCTATGCGGCTGGCACAAGCATTACGCCAATCCAATTTACAGCTAACAGCAGCAAAATGTCAGTTGGCGGAACAGTTATTCCTATGACTAGCCCAAGTGGCCAACCAGTAAAAGCTGAAGTTACTGATTCAAGAATGTTCGTTCCTTTCAGAGCTTTAGGCGATGCTTTAGGCGTTAAAGTTACTTGGGATGATGCAACAAGAACAGCTATCTACAACCAAAAGTAATCAAGACTAATTCAGTCTAGTAAAAAACCCCACTAAGCTAGTGGGGTTTTTTTTATTAAATGAAGGAGGAAACAGTATGAAAAGGTTTTTAATCGTAACGTCGTTGTTGGTTGCCATTTCGAGCCAGGCGGCATTGGCAAATGTAAAAGTAAACGGCTTATTAGAACCAGTCAAGTATATTGTTGAAGATGGCAACAGCCTCGTCGGGATACGTGACATGGCAAATCTTCTTGGCGCAGAGGTGACGTGGAGCACGCCGTTCCGCAGTGTCACAATCCGAAAAGGAAGCGACAAAGTAATTTTATATGTAGATACGAATCAAGTAGACCACAACGGCGCCAAATCCGTATTGCCTGTAAGCTGTAAGATCGTAGATGGTGCTGTGCTGATTCCACTTCGGTTTGTAAGCGAGACCTTTGGCGCAAAAGTAGATTGGGATGCCGAAACATCTACTGTACTCATTAGCACAGGTGCAACAATGTTAGAAACGAAGCGCAACCTATCAGCCGATACCACGGTATTGACTTTTGACCAGGCCTATGAAAAAGTATTGAAGAAAAATTCGGATTTAAAATCACTGTCTGATACAGTTAATTTACTGGACGATACAGAGGACAAGTTGTACGACTCGCTACAGGCCATAACCGATTCGGGTTCTTACACCTCCATGTTTCCGGCGACAGATACACCGTCTTACACAGATACAGATGCGCTACAGATGACACAATATAAAAACTTAACCTCAACGATCAATATTATGAGAAGCGTTGTATCCACAGATAAGTCAAAAGAAGCCGTAAGCATGAATGAGCAAATCGTAAAAGACGGTTTGAGCTTGAGCCTCATTTCATCATTATGTCAAATTGATTCGTACGAAATGAGTTTGGCGCAGTTACAAGAGAATATATCGATTGCACAAGAGAAAATAAAAAATATGGAACTCAAGTATTCTTTGGGGTATGAAAGCGAATATAACTTGAATACACAAAAAAATAGCTTGAAGACATTGGATGCTTCTTATGAGCAGTTGAAGCTGAACTATGCCGATGCCAAAGTGAGTCTAAACAAATTGATGGGCTTAGATGCAAAGACGGATGTTTATGTTGAATACAGCCCTGATATTAAGGCATTTGACAACTTTGATTTGGAAAGTTATGTGTTTAAAAGCGTGAACAATGATATATCCATTAAGTTAAAGCAAATTGACTATGAGTTGGCAGAATACAATCTAAGAACCAATGTCGTCTATTCGGATGAGTCGAAGATTGACTTGCAAAACAAATCGAATAAGGCGAAGCGCGCACTGGAAGATGCAAAAACGACACTTGAAACCAATTTGAGAAAAGCATACAATGACATCGGGCGTTTAAAACAATCTCGCCAGTCATTGGAAGCCGCACTTCATAAAGCACAGGACGACTATAACAGCGTTGTGTCCAACTATGAAGTGGGCAATGTGACCCTATTAAGCACAAAAGAAGCAAGAGTGGGCGTTTTGAAGGCAGAAATTGATTTAAAAACGAATGAACAATCATATGAAATGTTGTTGTTCACATTTGAAAGACCATACTTGTTGGGTGCGTCTAAAACATCATAATTATAAGAATATAACAATAGCCCTCTGTCAATAATAATAGAATCAATCTTATTATTGACGCGATTTCCATGGCAACCGGTACAAATGGAATTCGCATAAGGAGGGCTATTTTTTATGAAAAGAATTACACTGGGCATTGAAGGCGTATACAATGACGAGAGTGCAGGCAGGCTCAGCTCGGCATTTAATGATATATCGGGTATCGTGGCGGCAGGCATTTCGGTTACAGAACAAAAAGCGGTACTGTATACTAATGATCTATTAAATAAAAATGATTTGCAAAGTGTCGCAACGCTGTCTGGGTTTGGTGCCACTGTTCTAACAGAGGATTATATGGTAAACTAAAAAATAGGGGCTATTGCAAAACTGAAATGTTCAGTTTTGCAATAGCCCCTATTTGGCGTTCTACACCACATCAACCAACTTCCGATACCTTCTCATTTCGACAAACGCAAATATGGAGGTAATGAGACACGACAGCGCGTCTGAGATGGGGATGGCGTACAAGACACCGTCCATGCCGAAAAATCTCGACAGAATCAAAACAAAAGGAATCAAAAATAAGATTTGGCGCGAGGTAGATAACAAAATGGCCGTTTTGACCTTTCCCACGGATTGAAAATAATTGGCGCCGATAATCTGCAAACCAACGATGGGTAGGGATAAAAACCATATTTGAATGCCACGTACACCGAGTGCAATCAGTTGGGGATCATCATTAAAAATAGAGATCATCTGCCGTGGCAACAACCTCGTCATAATGAAGCCGAAAATCACAATGACGGTGGCGAGTAGGATGGCGGCATAAAATGTTTTCTTCACCCGGGCGTATGAGCCAGCGCCATAGTTAAAGGCGATAATCGGCTGCATGCCCTGGTTTACACCAATGACAGGCAAAATGATAAACAGCGACAGTGTATTGAGGATGCCAAAAACAGAAACGGCGATATCGCCACCATATGCGGCGACTGTCACGTTTAAGACGATGGTCAGGATACAGCTCGCAAGTTGTAACGAAAATGACGATATGCCCAAGGGAATAATCTTCTTTACATATTCAGCTTTCAAAAGCATGTTATGCAAAGACAATTTGATGGTACATTTTTGACCTAAAAAATGGGACAGCACCCATATGGCAGAACACGTTTGACCAATAATCGTCGCCAGTGCCGAACCGGCCATTCCCCACTTAAATACATAAATAAAGAGCGGGTTTAAGATAATGTTGATAATGGAGCCAATCAACATGGTGAACATGGCTGTCTTTGGATGCCCATCTGCGCGGGCAAACCAGTTTAGACCCATGCTGAGGTTTTGAAACAAGGCACCAAACAAAATAACCCGCATGTATTCGATGGCATAGGGAAGCACCTCTTCACTTGCGCCAAAGAATATCAAAAGCGGCCGTAAAAATATGAGGCAAATGACCATGATGCTGATGCCACTGATGATCAAAAGGGTGGTGGTATTGCCTAATGCAATGGCAGATTGTTCAGGTTTGCCTTGTCCAAGCCGCATGGAGAACAAAATAGAGCCCCCCACACCGAAGAGCATCGCCACGGCCATCATGATGATGACGATGGGAAAGGCAATGGTGATGCCGGCAAGCCCTAATGCACTCAAGTCGGGGCTGTTTCCAATAAAAATTCTGTCTACGATGTTATAAATCGAGTTGATTACCATGCCAACCATCGCAGGCAAGGAATACACCAATAATAATTTCAATATCTTTTCTTCTTTTAGTTGCTTCGCTTTATCCACTTTTCTTATCTCCTATATATTCGGCACGAAACATTTCACATGTCATTCTTTAGTGCCGAATATTTTCTTCTGTTCATAGGAGGGCAGTAATGATTTTGTATGTTCAATCATTACTGCCGCCTATATCGGTTTGAAAGCATAAATACTGCGTCACGCCGATTGCACGTGACGCAGTATCCTTCAATGCTTTATCTCTTTAATCTGTTGTATGATTTCTGTGTATTGCGGGTAATCATCCTGCAACAATTCGTCTGCAATGCGCCTAAATTCATTTATGTCGGCAGGCTGTGAAAATACGCAACCTTCTGCCCGCAAAATTTCAGACACTTGTTCTTCATAGCTTGCCCATTCAGCGCGCTGGTATTCGCTTGCTTCTTTGGCGGCATCCGTAATGAAACCGCGTTCTTCGTCGGTTAGGCTATTAAAGAATTTTTTATTCATATACAATAAATCGGGCATAATGATGTGTTGATCATTTAAAAAATATTTAGCGTTTTTGTAATGACCTGACGTGTAAAAACTGGTCAGATTATTCTCGGCGCCGTCGATGGTGCCGACTTCTAGTGCACGCTTTACTTCACCAAAAGACAAGGGCACAGGATTTGTACCCATCTTAAAAAATGCATCTTCGAGAATCTTTGACTTAAACACCCTAAACTTTAACCCAGCCATGTCTGAAATTTTTGTAACAGGGGTTGTTGTGTAAATACAACGTACGCCATTGTCAAGGTAGGCGAGGGGTTCAATATTTGCACTTCGGAGGTCATTGTAAAAGGCAGCGCCAATGGGACTGTTTAGGGTAGCCCACAAATGGTCTTTGTTTTCAAATAGATAAGGGAACAATAAAATCGTGGAATACTCTGAAATATCCGACATGATTGCGATATTGGTTCTGGCAAATTCAAGGGTGTCGTCTTTGACCATATGATAGGCGTCTATTTCCTCGCCGATTTCCTCGTTTGGAAACACTTGAATTTGGATTCTCCCGTTTGATTTCGCCTTCACTAGCTCTGCAAATTTTAAATCGGCTTTTGTTGTCAAGTGATCAAGGGGCATCGACTCGGCGAGTCGGCAAGTTTTCACACCTGGCGCACAAGATGTCAGCACCAATACTAAAAAAACGACGGAGGTAAAAAGTTTAGAAATCGTGTGTCTTGTCTTCATGATATCTACCTCAATCTTTATTATGCTAGAATCTAACGTCAATTTTATCGATTATTTTAATGTCTTCAATATTTTCAAGATCGTGGGCAATGATATGTTTTTTGGTCATGATGCAAACCATGTGCTTATTGTTAAGGCCAATGAGCTCGCCTTCAAAAATCCTTTGTTGGGCAGTCGTAATGCGAATCGAAGCGCCCCGCTTGTATGTCTCGCCCCGAAAACTCAACCGGTCTACCGGAAACAGCGCATAGCATCTTTGTAAGATGCGACCAATGTCTTTGGATAGATAGCCATACTCGGCGACGTTTTTTCTCAGTAATCTTCTAAATGCGGTTATATTGACGATAAACCATGTTAAAAAAAACGAAACAACAGCGGCAAATAAAAGTTCAGACGTTGTAAATTGAATAGAATCAAGCACATAAATCCCTCCTTTATGCAGTATATACAGGGGCACGCGTGCGCTTGAAAAAAATCAAACACACACACCACCGTACCCCTAAATTGTAACATACATTTTGAGAAGAGTACAATATTTTTTGCGCTGTGGCACAACCTTATTGAGAGAGTAGCTCATGGATAAACTGCTTGGCACCGCGCCCAGACATGCCTTTTTGGTTTAATTCATGTTTCATCGCTTCGCTTTCCAATTTCTGTTCATCCATCTCTACGCCATATTGCTGTGCAAGACCTTTCACGATTTCCAAGTATTGTTGCTTGGTCGGCTTTGGAAAGGTGATGGTGATGCCGAACCGATCTGATAAGGCCAATTTTTCATTTTGCGTATCGGTTGTGTGCACCTCGTCATCGTCGGGATTTTGAACCCGGTCAGACCATTTTTCTTGAATCAGATGCCGCCTATTGCTGGTCGCATAGAACAATACGTTGGAGGGTTTGATTTCAGTGCCACCCTCCATTAACGATTTCAGATGTTTATATCCAATTTCGTGATCGTCAAAAGACAGGTCGTCAATAAAAATAATGAATTTTCGTCCACGGTTTTTGAGTAGCGCCAGTAGTTTCGGGATATCTTCCAGTTGGTCTTTTGTCAGTTCGATGATGCGGAGACCGTCTGCAAAAAATTGGTTGGCAAGTGCCTTGACACAGGACGATTTGCCCGTGCCTCTCGAACCGATCAACAGGCAGTTGTTGCCGGGCTGGTTATGCAGAAACGCCGACGTGTTGTGTATGACAAGCTCTTTTTGGATGTCATAGCCGATGATGTCTGCAAACCGGATGGGGTCGCTGTTTTCAATGGCAACGAGCCCAGACACACTGTCGTAGCGCAACATTTTATGGTGTGCCAATATGCCGCAACCATACTCTTTATAGTAAGAAAGGATGCGATACAGCACTTGCTCGTTATCTGGTAAGGCGTCAGTATCCGAAAGAGGGTGCACATCGCGGCCCATGGGCCGATAGTGGGTTAAATCGGTGAATGCGTATTGGCCTTCTTCAAAGTATGTGCTGAGCTCAAAGATAAAGTTGTCGCCGATATCAAGCAGGGTGCGTATGTCTTTTCTTGCAAAGCCAAACAAAGAGCCATCGAAGACGGAGCCGCCATTTTCACATGCAATCGAGAACGGGTTTTCATCGTTTGCCAGTAGGCGAATGATATGATGCTTCAAAACATTTCCGCGGAAATTATGTTTTTCGGAGACCACGATCAGTAAGTGAAATAGGTGTCCAACGTGGGCGAAAAATTTTTTCTTGTCGCCGTTGTGTGTGCATATCGAAGACATCGCCTTCAAAATGTCATCGTCTAAGATATTTTTGTACACGGTGATGGTCGAAAGGCGATAGAGCAGACCATCAAAATAATAATTGTTCATACAATCCGTTCCTCCTGTTTCTTGTTTCTTGGTTGTGTGCTGAAAAAGTTAAAAAGAGTAAGACCTTGGGGCGCTGCCCCAAACCCCGCAAGGGGCTCGCCCCTTGACCCTTAATTTTCATGCATTACCCAGCCGTTGCCTATAATAAAGTTTGGGGTCAAGCCCTTTTTAAAGGGCTTGCGGGGGTGGGCAGCGCCCACGGTCTTATCTTTCTTGTCTGACACGGGTACGTCCGTCATTGGTTGATAATTTTTATGGTCTGGTTGAAAATCCCCATGACACGCACGTGATGATACAACAGATATGTGATTTGGTCAACTATTTCTGCCGTGATCCGCTCGCCGGGCAAAACGAGGGGGATACCTGGCGGGTAGGGAATGACCCACTCGCCACAAATGTGCCCGACACTCTTTGCCAAACATATTTCTGTCGTTTCGTTATAAATGGCGTCTCGAAGGGATATAATACTGTCAGAGCTTACGGGACAAAGGGCTGTAGTATCGGGCGGGCGTTTTCTATAGGGCAACTGCCTCGCACAGGATACAATGCCTTCTTGCAAACGATTAAAGCCCGCCTTAGTGTCGGCCACAGAGGTGAGCATTACGAGGGCATGGGCAGTGCTGTATTCAATGGCGAAACTGTGTTCCTTCAATAATTTTTGCTCAACATATTTTCCATCTACATCCGCGTAAATAGAAAAAACCAACTTGGTTATATCGATGTCGTGGATGCCATGGTGATGTTGCAGAGAGGTGCCCATAAGCTGTAACGTATCGTAGCCAGATACTGCCTCTCGCACTTGTTTTAGCATGGGAACGTACGACGAAAAAAGATCATGTCCCTTTTCTTCGAGGGTTTGGCGTAACTTGTCCATGGTAGCCATCAATATATACGATGGACTAGATGTTTGCACAATGGCCAACATTTGTTTTAACCTTGAAAGGTTGACCCGCCCGCCTTTTGTGTGCAAGACGGAAGATTGCGTAAGTGCCGGCAATGTTTTGTGCCAACTTTGAATGACGATATCGGCATGGTGGTCAAGGGCAGGAACAGGGAACGCATCATGAAATCGAAAATGCGAACCGTGTGCTTCGTCCACAATCAAAATTTTATGGTGGCGGTGCACAATTTGCGCAATTTGTTTTAGATCGGAACAAAATCCTTCATACGTGGGGCTTGTCACAATGACTGCTTTTAGTTTATCATCGTCTTGATGTTGTTCTAATTGTGCCGCTATATCCAGTGGATCGATGCCGCCGCAAAACCCTTCGGGCGTAACAGCGGGATAGACGTAAATCGGCACGGCACCAGACAAAACCAATCCGCTGTAGACACTTTTGTGACAGTTTCTTGCCACGATGATTTTGTCGCCGGGGGCACATACCGTTAAAATGGAGGCGAGCAAGCCACCAGTCGAACCGTTCACCGTGAAGAAGCTATGATCTGCGCCAAATAGTGCCTTGGTTTTTTCTTGGGCATCAAGAATGACACCGGTGGGGTCGTGGAGGTTGTCGGTGCCGTCGATTTCTGTGAAGTCATACGAAAGCAAATCGTCCACAAAAAAATCACGATTGAACTTATGACCGGGCATGTGAAACGGATACTGTTTTTGCGCGCCCAGTGCGGTTAGTGCATCAAATAAAGGAGAACCCATTTAAAAATCACCTACTTTTACTTTTATAAGACGGACGAATTGGAGGACAACGATATGCCCGGATTAATTACCCATTATATATGCGGAAATGTTACGTTACAAAAGCTAAGCAAGGGGCAACAGATCATCACAGCCAATAGACAAATCTATAACGTCGGCACCCAAGGGCCAGACATCTTTTTTTACTGTTTGCCACTGCTCATGCGCAAGGGACTACACAACGTGGGAAGCCTCATGCACAACCAAAGCGTCGGGCTGTTTGTGGACACGATGCTCACCTACATCGAACCGCTGCCAAAACGAGAACGAGACGGTGCCCTTAGTTATCTGGCTGGCTATTTGACCCATTACTGCTTGGATTGTAAGACGCATCCCTACATCTATTATAAATCAGGATTCAGAAAAAAGGGAGACAAAATAAAAGCGATTCGACATAGCGTGCATCATCGAAATTTTGAGACAGCCATCGACGTGCTGATGTTGCGGCTGATCAGCAGTGAGCGACCATCGGATCAGAAGTTGTGGCAGTGGATTCATATTAAAAAAGCAGAGGCACTGCCTGTGGCGACCATCATCAGTGGCGCATTAAAGAATGCATACAAGCTGCCCATTTCGAATAAGCAAGTGTATCAAGCCATTTCTTATACGACAAATGTTACAAGGTTGATGCAATCTAAGACAGGCAAGCGGAAAAGGATATTTGAATTCATCGAAGATGCCGCGTTCGGCGAACGATTGTTTTCGGCGCTCATACACCTACAGGATATTGAAGATGACATTGATTATTTGAACAGCAAAAAAGCGAACTGGTGTATGCCGTGGGACAACGCGCAAGTGTCACAGTTATCGTTTGCAGAGATGTTTACAGAGGCGGTGGCCAGTGCTTGCACAATGGTAGAGGCACTATTCGACTATGCCGACGGCAACATGACAAAAGACCATCTCTTGCATGTCATTGGCAATTATTCATTTGCAACAGGAATGGACGCCGAGATGAAATTAAAATTCAAGTATTCGGATGTTGTATATGCAAAGCAGAAGCGACAAAGAGGTTGACTCTGAATATCTCAGGAGTACGCCAAACAAAAACATCGAATATTGTTGCCATGTTGTGGGATAAGCGCTATAATTGTGATAAAATTATCCTATACTGCTTTGGGGTTGATAAAACCGCAAGCAGTAAAGATCGGTATGGGGTTGAGTTCGTGTGGAAAACAACTTAAAATTAGCAGATTATATAAGCCTTCGCAATCGAATCAGAAAAGAGCAACATGATGACGAACGCAAACTGAGAGTCAGCCTGTTGAAATCATATACGTGTGATATGATAGAGCCGATTTTGACCTGTATGTTGCATGCCCGCGGATACCAGTCGGCTATACAGATCGGCGGGTTCAATCAATTTTACCAAGAGATACTGGAGGAAACCAGCACGCTCTATACGTTTCATCCGCACATGGTCGTGTTGCTCGTACGTCCCGAAGATTTTTATCCCTTGCTATTTGAACAGACACCGCAGGAGCGCCGAAATGTGGACATCCATGTGCAAAAGATTTTAGACGACATCAAAATGTTGCTTGCCACAATACAAAAGCGGCAACCAGATGTGAATATCCTGCTCAATACATTTGCAAAGCCATACTTTGCGCCGACGGGGCTTTATGAAAGTCAAAACAGCACAGGCATTTCGGCCATCATGTGGCGGCTTAACCTTGGCCTCATTGAGATAGCAGAGCAGATGGATCGGGTATGCCTGTTGGATGTGGCAGAATCAATTGCTACAATGGGGCAATCGGTTCACGATATCAAAATGTGGACGATTGCAAAAAATCCATACAAATTTGAGTTTTATGAACATACGGCTAGGCAAATCGTCAAATCGATTGAAGCCATCCATGGCAAACGAAAGAAATGCATCGTCCTCGATTTGGACAACACCTTATGGAAGGGCATCATCGGGGAAGACGGATTTTCTGGCATCAAAATATACAAAGAATTTCAAAGGCAACTGCTCTTTTTAAACCAAACAGGGATATTGCTTGCCATTAACAGCAAAAACAACGTTGACGACGCCATGGCGGTCATTCGGCACCACGAGGACATGATTTTAAAAGAGGAACATTTCTCAGCCCTTCAAATCAATTGGGACGACAAAGTATCCAATTTGAAAAAAATAGCAACAAATTTGAATATTGGTCTTGATAGTATGGTGTTTATTGACGATAATCCGTATGAGTGCCAGATGGTGGAAGAAATGTTGCCAGAGGTAGACGTCTTGCCATTGCCAGATGACGCGACAAAATATGTGGTGGCGCTACGGGGTATGTGGGGTTTAGACTATTTGGTTTTAACCGAAGAAGATCAAGAGAAGGCACAGTTGTACAGGCGTAAAAACCAAGCCGAACAATTAAAAGAAAGCAGCTCCGATTTGCAGTCGTTCTATGTAACCCTTCAAATGCACATGACAGTCACAGAAGTGACGGAACACAATATAGGGCGATTTCAAAAAAGAATGGCGCAATTGACCCAAAAGACAAACCAGTTTAATCTGACGACAAGACGGTATACAGAAGAGGAAATCACAGGCATGGTGCAAGCGGGGTATAAGCTGTACGTCGCAAGCTTGGCCGATAAATTTGGCGACTACGGCATCATTTCGCTTATGATCATCGATACACAGATGAAGGACTGTTGGCGGGTAGATACATTTTTGTTAAGTTGTCGGGTGATGGGGCGTACGGTGGAGGAGGCACTTCTTTGGTACATCACAGAGGCGGCCGCCAAACACAATATAAAAACAATCATCGGCGACTATATCGAAACGGCAAAAAATAAGCCAGTGAAAGATCTATACAAGCGTATGGGGTTTGATGAAATTGCCACAGACCCCGTTTATCAATATGCATATGTCTTGGGCAAACAAGACACGAAATTAAAACCAATAGACAGACCAAAATATATCAGTGTACAAGGAGTAGTGGGATGCTAAATAATAAAAATATCTTGATTACGGGCGGAACCGGTTCATTTGGTAAGGCATTTGTTGATTTCTTGCTGACCAACTTCAAACCAAATAAAGTGATTATCTATTCGCGGGATGAGTTTAAACAGGACGTCATGCGCAATTATCTCAACCGTGCCTACCCAGAGGTAAAAGGGGTCATGCGGTTTTTTATCGGCGATGTGCGAGACAGAGACAGGCTGTATCGGGCATTTGACGGTGTCGATTTTGTCATTCACGCGGCGGCGATGAAGCAAGTGCCGGCATGCGAATACAATCCGTTTGAAGCGGTGAAGACCAACATATACGGTGCCCAAAATGTCATCGATGCGGCGATTGATAAAAACGTGTCGAAGGTCATTGCGCTGTCGACCGACAAGTCGGTGAACCCGATTAATTTATACGGTGGCACGAAGCTTGTGTCGGATCGGTTGTTTATTGCGGCCAATACATATTCGGGTGGCAAGGGGCCTGTTTTTTCGGTTGTGCGGTATGGGAATGTGGCCGGAAGTCGTGGATCTGTCATTCCTTTTTTTAAAGAACTGATCGATAGCGGTGCGAATGAGCTGCCCATTACCCATATGGATATGACACGATTTTGGATCACCCTCGACCAAGGGGTTGATCTTGTATATAAAGCGCTAGGCTATTCTCAAGGTGGAGAGACTTTTATTTCTAAAATCCCCTCGTTTAAGGTGACGGATTTGGCACTGGCCATGAAACCGGATTGTACGTTTAAAGATGTGGGCATACGAGAAGGCGAAAAGATTCATGAACTGATGATTACAAAAGATGATGCACGTTTAACATATGAGTTTGATAAATATTTTGTCATTTATCCGAATTTAAAGATAGAACAAAAATCGTTGGGCGAACGCAATGAGGCAAGACCGGTTGCGGCTGACTTTGAATATACGTCCGGTGCCAACAAAGAATGGTTGGACGTTAGAAAGTTGAAAGAGGAGTTAAAAAGACTACAGCTATGAGGCCCATCTATGAGAGAAAAGGCGATTGCGTCATCAAGGCATGTGACGTTTCAGAGCTTGCAGACATTTTAGAATTTTACAAAGCCACATTGGGGCCAGATAGTATATTGGCGCGAGAACGAAAATTTTTAGACTGGCAGTATTATGACAAAACAAATGACAATTACAATTTTTTGTGTATTCGAGATACAAATGAGGGCGTAAGTGCAAGTTCGGGCTCGTTGTTGGGGGTCTTGGGGTTTATCCCCAATAGCCTTTACGATGAGAACATTGCACCTGACTCGGATTTTTTATGGATTGCCAATTGGGGCGTAAGAGACGGGGCAATAAAAGGGTTGGGGCTTACCTTGCTGAACGCGTTTCATAAACTGTACAGCGA
>JAVBJY010000145.1:0-5700 GCA_031546735.1 Eubacteriales bacterium | reverse complement strand
GCCCCAGTTGATTAGGTTTGAGCGATATCGTTTGGTGGCATATTCTTTGCAGATGTTGGCAAGCCCGCCCAACACCTTTTGGCAACTCGCCGCTTGTTCGCGGGCAGAGCCGTCGCCCGGCTTGATGGCATAAATGGTGCTACCGATCCCTGTTTTTTGAATGTCAAGGCTTGGGAATTGGGTTTTAATGGCGGAATAGGCATGCGCCAAGCCCTCATTTAATGCAATCGGGTCTTCGCCATTTAACCGTGCAGTTTCACATTTTTGTATTTCTTTTGCCTTTGACACATACGCTGGGTCTTTTCTCGACAGCGTAAATTCGGCAAGCCCAAGGGGATTGGAGCGGAATGAGCTCGTTTCACCAGAGGGAATCAACTCGTCTGTCGTCGTGACAGGGTCCATGATGACCGAGACCACTTGTAAAATCATATCGTCCATGAGGTTTGACATGCTTGGCCAATCGACGATGTTTGGTCCAAATCGCAAATCAACGGTAGGATCGGCATGGTTGAAGCCATTAAACACCCGATTGTCATAGATGGACTGATTGAAATAATAGGTTGGCTTTGTAAAGTGTAAGTCCACATCGAGCGCCGACGTTAAAAAGCCTTTGTTCAAAGCCGTAGCCGCAATCGAACGGGCGTCCATCAAGGCGACCGAAGAAATTTGCCCATTGGAAGGCTTAGAGCCTTCACGGTTCGGGAAGTTTCTGGTGGAGTGTCTAATGCTTAATGTATTGTTGGCGGGCACATCACCGGCACCGAAGCAAGGGCCACAAAAAGCAGACCGTATGGTGGCACCAGTCGCCATTAATTTTGCAATCGAACCATTTTCGACCAGATTCATAAAAACAGGTTGGCTAGACGGATAGACACTGAGCGCAAAATTGTCTGCGCCGATGGAATAGCCGTTTAAAATATCCGCAGCGTCACAAATATTGTCAAAGGTACCCCCGGCACAACCGGCGATTACCCCTTGCTCTACATAAAGCTTGCCGTCTATCACTTTATCTTTTAGTGTAAACGAAAGATTCGGGTTGTCAAATATCTGCTTGGCGTCTTTTTCAATATCATTCAGTATGTCTAATAAGTTGGCGTTTAAGTTTTCGATGGAATAGACGTTGCTCGGGTGGAAGGGCATGGCGATCATTGGTCTGATCGTAGACAAATCTACATATACAATGCCGTCATAATAGGTCACTTGCCCCGGGGATAGTTGTTTATACTCTTGCACACGGTTGTGCGTTTCGTAGTAATCCTTTACTTTATCATCTGTTGCCCAGATGGAGGAAAGGCAGGTGGTTTCGGTTGTCATGACGTCGATGCCATTGCGGTAGTCGACATCAAGGCCGTAAATGCCGTCGCCGATAAATTCCATGACTTTGTTTTTTACGTAGCCGTTTTTGAAAACAGCGCCGATAATGGCTAGCGCCACGTCTTGTGGGCCAACGCCAACCATCGGTTTACCCGTTAGGTAGACGCCAATGGTTTCGGGGCGGTTTACATCGTAGGTTTTGCTTAACAGTTGTTTGGCAAGCTCGCCGCCGCCTTCACCGATGGCCATGGTGCCGAGGGCACCGTATCTTGTGTGGCTGTCTGAGCCTAAAATCATTTTGCCACAGCCTGACATCATCTCACGCATGTATTGGTGAATGACCGCTTGGTGAGCGGGAACGTAAATGCCACCGTATTTTTTGGCGGCAGATAGACCAAATAGGTGGTCATCTTCGTTGATCGTGCCGCCGACAGCGCAGAGGCTATTGTGGCAATTTGTGAGTACGTAGGGAACAGGAAACTGTTCGAGACCGCTGGCGCGTGCCGTTTGAACGATGCCCACATAGGTAATGTCATGGGAAGCCATGCAGTCAAATTTTAGTTTAAGGCCGACCATATCGCCCGACGTATTGTGTTGTTCGAGGATCGAGTAAGCGATTGTATTTTTTGCGGCTTCCGCTTTATCAGAAAAGCGTTCTAGCCCTTTTGCTTTTAGCTTATTAAGCGCGTCCTTGTCGTCACGGATCAATTCGGTGCCGTTTACAAGGTACGCGCCCGTTTTAAATAGTTCGATCATGATGGGTTTACCTCCGTATGAAAAAAAGACGGGCACTGGAGCAACATGATTCTTCGTCATTCCAAAGCCCGTATTCTATTTGTTTGTTCTGTATTTTCCAAACAATAAAGATTATTGTTTAGGAGAAATAGAGCCAAGCATCTGCTTTACACACGCACTCACAAAGGTGCCGTCTGCACGGCCTGCGAGTTTGTCTTTTAAGGCAGACATCACTTTGCCCATGTCCTTCATGGATTTGGCATCCAATTCGGCAATTGTTTCTTGTACCATTGTTTTTACTTCATCTTCTGTTAACTGTTCGGGAAGGTAATGATTAAGAATTTGAATTTCCTTTTTCAGTCCGTCAATTAAATCGAGCCGGCCGCTTCTTTCATAATCAGGGAGAACGTCATAGCGTCTTTTGACTTCCTTCGCTATCACCTCTACGATACCTGTATCGTCCAATTCAATCTTTTTATCTTTTTCGATCTGGAGGATACCTGCACGAACAATTTGGATCGTATCCTTGCGGATCGTGTCCTTCGTCTTCATTGCCTCCTTCAAATCGTTCAAAAGTTGTTCTTTAAACGACATATTAACATCATTCCTTTTAATAGTTAATTAAATTTACGTTTTCTCGCGGCTTCTGATTTCTTTTTACGTCGTACGCTGGGTTTGTCATAGTGTTCTCTTTTACGAACCTCACCCATAATACCTGCTTTTGCGCAGTTTCTTTTGAAACGGCGAATCGCGCTATCCAAGGATTCATTTTCTTTCACTTTAACCTCTGACATGAACTTCCCTCCCTCCAGTTACCATTTGAAGCACAAATCTATAAAACTTGCACTTTAAAATTATACACAAAAACAGAAAGACCGTCAACTAATATTGAAATATTTAATAAAAAAATCCATGAACATTTGATAGAATAACAGATTTGGGTATAGCATTTTTACAAAAAAGGAGTATAATATAAGTTAGGTTCATTTGTACCATGTGCGGCGCAATCGCTAGCGCGTTGCATAGAAAAATAAAAAAGAGGAGTGTTTTTATGGAATTACTTTTAGCGTTGATATTTTTTCCGCTAATCCCCGCAGTGCTGTTGTACCTCATCCGGAACGCCGCTGTCCAGACGCTTATCATCAGGCTTTCGTCTCTGGTCATCATCGTTCTGTCCGTTCTCGTCGCTGTCCAGTATACCAATCACAAAACGTATGTGGATATGAGCAAGTACGGCTTTATCAACTACGGCATGATGTGTATCGAAGTGTTAATCGCGCTATACATCATCTACACCGGTATCAAAAAAAAATTCATTCTTGCACCGATTTTTTCTTTTCTTGCAACGGCTATCATCATCATATTTGAATTTACAGTGGTACATCAACATCATCTCGAAACGGATCAAGGCATTATGATCGATAACCTTTCTACGCTAATGATTGCCATTATCGGCATCGTGGGTAGCTTGATCTGCCTCTATACGGCAGAGTACATGAAGGATTATCACAAATATCATACAGTCGAAGACAACAGGCATATGTTTTTTGCCGTATTGTTTGCGTTTATGTCGGCCATGTTTGGCTTGGTGATTGCAAACAATCTCATGTGGCTCTTCTTCTGTTGGGAAGTGACGACGTTCTGTTCATTCCTTTTGATTGGCTACACAAAATCAGAGGTGGCGGTTAAAAACTCGTTTCTTGCCCTCACAATCAACGCGGGCGGCGGTTTGGTCTTCGCAATCGCGATTGCTTTGCTCGGTACATATTTTGGCAAGATTGACATGGAAAGCCTGTTAAGTCTAGACAATCCAGGCGGTCTATTGACCGTTATCGTATTTTTTATGGCGTTTGCCGGCCTTACAAAATCGGCACAGATGCCTTTCTCCAAGTGGTTGTTGGGCGCGATGGTTGCCCCGACCCCTTCGTCTGCCATGTTGCATTCGTCTACAATGGTAAAAGCAGGTGTCTACCTCATCATCAGATTGTCGCCGATGCTCGGGCATAATTTCACCGGTGTCACCATGACACTGGTCGGCGGTTTCACATTCTTTGTCGGCGCATTGATTGCCATTTCACAAAGTGATGCGAAAAAGATATTGGCGTACTCCACTGTTTCTAACTTAGGCTTAATCGTTGCCTGTGCAAGTATCGGCACGGAAGAGTCTATTTGGGCGGCGATTATGTTGATTATTTTCCACGCCATCGCAAAATCTCTTCTATTCTTATCCGTTGGCTCTACCGAGCATTTTATCGGCTCAAGAAACGTAGAAGACATGGAAGGCTTGATTGGCGTATCAGGGCCTCTCACGATGTTTTTGATCATCGGCATCGCAGGCATGTTCTTGGCACCGTTTGGGATGTTGATTTCCAAATGGGCCGCGATGAAAGCATTTATCGATAGCGGCAATATATTCATTGTATTGCTCGTTGCCTTCGGTAGCTCGGTTACGTTGTTTTTCTGGACGAAGTGGCTCGGAAAGTTAATTGAAGGATACACGACAGCCAAGTTGTCTGATTATAAAATGAATTTCGACGAAAAAGTTACACTGTATTCTCTTGCGATCCTTGTTGTGTTTGTCTGTTTGGGCTTTCCGATTATTTCGGACGTCATCATCCTCCCTTATTTAACGGACAACAGCTTTTTGGCGGCCATTTCGCCAATCAACAGCCTAGACACGACCATTGTGTTGTTTATGATGTGTATTCTATTTATCATTCCGATTCTTCTGATGCCGGTGTACAAAAAATACAAGGTGCAGCCGACTTCTATTTATATGGGTGGGCACAACACAGGCGACAATGTATCATTTATTGACAGTATGGGTCAAGTTAAAAAAGTAGAAAACAGAAATTGGTACATGAACAACCTGTTTGGTGAGGATGTTTTATTGAATAAGAGCATTGCCATTGCGGCCGCCATCATCATCATCGGTGCTTTTGTAACAATAGGAGGTAATTTGCTATGAACCAATACCTAGCTTTAACGTTGAAAATCCTTTTTATTCTAATTGCAGTGCCTATCGCAGGCGGACTTTTGACAGGCATCGACAGAAAGATCACGGCCAGAATGCAAGGACGGGTGGGTCCTCCGATTTTACAGCCCTTTTATGACATGTTTAAGTTAATGCAAAAAGTATCCACAACGGTCAACATGACAACAAGATACTATGTGACCATTTCTCTTGTATTTGCTATTTTTACAACGGTTGTTTTTTGCCTTGGCTATGATATTCTAATCGCGGTGTTTGCGCTTAGTCTTTCGGCTGTCTTTTATGTGCTTGCGGCGTACTCTTCTAGTTCGCCTTATAGCTTAATCGGGGCAGAGCGCGAGCTTCTACAGATTATGGCCTATGAGCCGATGGTACTCATTGTGGCGTTTGCGTTTTATTATGCCACAGGTTCTTTCAACATCGACGTTGTTTTTACGCTTGAAAAACCTCTCATTTTGTATCTGCCGTTTGTATTTTTAGGTCTTCTCTATATTTTGACCTTTAAACTGAGAAAATCTCCGTTTGATATTTCTACGTCTCACCACGGGCACCAAGAAATCGTCAAAGGCATCACAACCGAGTTAACAGGCAGTTGTATGGCCATGGTTGAAGTGATGCACTGGTATGAAACGATTTTTGCAATCGGGCTTGTGTTTATT
>JAVBJY010000146.1:0-3889 GCA_031546735.1 Eubacteriales bacterium | reverse complement strand
ACTAAACTACCACCGCCTAAAGGCGGTGGGTTGAAGCATGAATGCTTAACGACTGAAAGTCGTGGTGACCAAGGATTAATCCATCTGAAAGACCTATAGCTCAAAGCTATTTAAAGTGCGACTGAAACTCACTGGTCAATTTTAAATATGTCGTCTTTACCCGTTATCTCTTGGTTTGCTATATAGTTTTTAATTGTTTCTTCCGTAACACTGCCTACTGTACCACAAAAGTATCCTCTGCTCCACAGATGTTGACCCCAATATTTCTTTTTGAGTTCTGGAAATTCTTCTTGGAGTAACCTCGATGATCTTCCTTTTAGATATTGCACTATTTTGCTCGGCGCTAGACTTGGTGGACATGATAGTAGTATGTGTACATGATCCTTTCCTACATTTCCCTGTACTATTGTAATTCCTCTCGCTTCACACCCCTGCCTTATCAGCTCTCTTAACCTGATAGACATATTTCCTCCTAGAACTTTATACCTGTATTTCGTCACCCATATAATATGATATTTTATGTCATATACCGCGTGACTTGATTTATTGTACTCTGCTGGCATACTTCCCTCTCCTTTCGGGTTTTAGTATGCCCCAGTTCTTTAAATTTAAGGCTTAAAGCGTATACCGCCTAAAGGCGGTGGGTTTAGACCCCGTGAATGGAAACTAAAGAATAGCGGTCATAAGGAATTGACCGCATTTCAAGGCCATATAGCTAACACTATTCGTAAGTAATGATGTTTGTAAATAGGAGGGATTCAATATGACTAAAATTTTCAAGTACCTAAAACCAGTGGAATGGTTACAAGCGGCCGTCGCCATCATTTTTATTGTGTCACAGGTGTGGCTCGATCTTAAACTGCCAGAATATATGTCGAAGATCACAGTGCTGGTACAAACGCCGGGTAGTCAAATGCATGACATTTGGCAAGTCGGCGGGTATATGCTCCTCTTCGCCTTGGGTAGCCTTGTGGCCGCAATTGTTGTCGGCTTTTTTGCGGCTCGAATTGCCGCCTCTTTCTCAAAAAGACTGCGGAGCATGATGTTTAACAAAGTAGATTCGTTTTCTATGGAAGAAATCAATCGGTTTTCTACTGCAAGCCTGATCACCCGCTCGACAAACGATATTACACAAGTGCAATTGTTGATTACCATGGGCTTGCAAATGGTTGTCAAATCGCCCATTATGGCCACCTTGGCCATTACAAAAATCGCAGGAAAAGGGTTTGAGTGGACGGCGGCAACGGGTATCGCCGTTGTTGTCATGATCGGTATACTATTTCTGAATATGCGATTAATCTTGCCGAAGTTCAAAAAGATGCAGACGCTTACGGATAATATGAACCGTGTCACGCGTGAGAATTTGACAGGGTTGCGTGTGGTTCGGGCATACAATGCCGAGGATTATCAAGAAGGAAAATTCGAAGTGGCAAACGAGGAGATTACAAGCACACAATTGTTCACAGCTCGCGCCATGGCGTGTATGATACCGATTATGTCGTTCATTATGGGCGGACTGAGCCTTGCAATTTACTTGATCGGTGCTTCTTTAATCAATTCTGCTGGTATGACCGATAAGCTTACGGTGTTTTCCAACATGGTCGTTTTCTCCTCCTATGCAACGCAAATTATTATGTCATTTATGACGCTTTCCATGATGTTTATGATCGTGCCGAGAGCCTCCGTATCAGTAAAGCGCATTAACGAGGTACTGGATACCAAGCCGACCATTCTGGATGGCAACCGAACAACAAGCGGTTCATCTGTCAAAGGCGAAGTCACCTTTAAACATGTCAGTTTCAAATATCCAGATGCGGCAGAATATGTGCTACAGGATATTAACTTTACCGCCCGAAAAGGTGAAACGGTCGCTTTTATTTGTTCAAAAGGAAGCGGCAAAATCACACTGATCAACCTTGTGCCCCGATTTTATGATGCGACGGAGGGTGAAGTGTTGATTGACGGCGTCAATATAAAAGAGTATACGCAAGAAGCCTTGCATCGCAAAATAGGCTATGTGCCTCAAAAAGCGGTTTTATTCAAAGGCACGGTAAGCACCAATGTGGCGTATGGCGATCGCAACCACGGCGACATGACCACCGACGACGTGAAAAAAGCCGTTCGGATCGCGCAAGGAGCGGATTTCGTTGAAAAAATGGACGGTGGATATGAAGCGCCTCTATCGCAAGGCGGCACAAATATTTCGGGCGGTCAAAAGCAACGCATCGCGATTGCAAGGGCGGTTTGTTGCAACCCAGAAATATATGTGTTTGACGATTCATTTTCTGCGCTTGACTACAAAACGGATCGCGTGCTCCGCTCTGCATTAAAAAAAGAAACTGGCGGCGTCACGAGTTTAATCGTGGCACAGCGCATTCGTACGATCATAGACGCCGATCAGATTATCGTGCTTGACGAGGGCAAAGTGGTCGGCAAAGGCACACATACCGCGTTACTAGCTACTTGCGACGTATACAGAGAAATCGCAAATTCGCAACTATCAAAGGAGGAACTCGGCGCATGAGTGAACATAAAAACACATTGGCAACACCGATGGGTCGCCATGGCATGGGCGGCATGAGTGGCGCTACCGAAACGCCGATCAAGTTTAAAGAAACAATCGGCAAACTCATCCGGTATTGTAAACCGTATATTCCGATCATTATGCTTGCCCAGCTTGCGGCAGTCTGTGGCACAGTTTTTCAAATTATTGTGCCGGATAAAATTAAAGACATCACGAATGAAATCATGGTGGGGCTCAAAACCGGCATTGATTTGGATGCCATTGTACGGATTGCGGTTGTTCTTGTCTTCTTCTACGCCGCTTCGTCTCTCTTTAGCTTGGTACAAGGGCAGACTATGGCGACAGTGACACAAAAAATATCCAAACGCCTCAGAACCGAAATCTCAGCAAAAATAAATAAACTGCCGCTTAACTATTTCGACAAGGTCAATTATGGCGATGTGCTCAGTCGTGTCACCAATGATGTGGATGCCATTGGGCAGGCGTTAAACCAAAATATAAGCTCTCTTATTTCCTCTATCGTCTTGTTGGTGGGCGCACTGGTGATGATGTTTTATACAAACTGGATTTTGGCATTGACGTCAATCGGTGCAACCGCTATCGGTTTTGCCATCATGACGTTCGTTATGAAGACATCACAAAAGTATTTTTTCACCCAACTCAAAGAGCTTGGGAGCATCAGCGGACATATTGAAGAAATATATTCCGGTCACAACGTTGTGAAGGTATACAACGGCGGAAAGGCCGCGAAGGAAGTTTTCGAAGGCATCAATGACCGTTTGTATGGAAGCGCATGGAAGGCCGAGTTCCTTTCTGGGCTTACGATGCCGATTATGTCGTTTAACGGCAATTTAGGGTATGTCGCTGTTTGCGTGGTGGGCGCTGTACTCGCCATAAACGGCACAATTTCTTTTGGTGTCATCGTTGCTTTTATGCTTTACATTAACCTGTTTACACAGCCTTTAAATCAAATTTCACAATCTGCCAATAGTTTGCAACGGGCGGCCGCCGCAAGCAAGCGTGTTTTCGATTTTTTTGATGAAGAAGAGCTTGCAGATGAAAGCCAGAAAGCCAAGACCCTCTCGTCCGTAAAAGGCAATGTCGAATTTAAGCATGTGAAGTTTGGATATGATAAGGACAAAACCATTATTCGTGATTTTAATGCAGTCGTGGGCGCGGGGCAAAAGGTTGCCATCGTTGGTCCAACGGGTGCAGGCAAAACCACCATGGTCAATCTGTTGATGCGCTTTTATGAGCTAAACGATGGTGAAATCCTACTCGACGGAATGCCGATCAGCCAGACGACAAGAGAAAATGTTCACGAGCAATTTTGCATGGTATTGCAAGACACATGGCTGTTTGAAG
>JAVBJY010000129.1:0-4168 GCA_031546735.1 Eubacteriales bacterium | reverse complement strand
ACTTGATCTACCTTACATTGCCAGCTTTTTTGACAAACCAACCAACTGTCTCCGAACCTGTTTGATGATTCAAATAGTTCGCGTATCGTAATTTTATTAAACATCATCTCTGACAATAATGTATGGCTTGTGGGTGAAATAATCCATCTCAGCCCGTCTCTGTCATCACACAGTACACAAATATATAAGTTTCTTTTATCGTCGCTACATATAAAAAAGACAGGTTGTATATCTTCAAAAATCACATATTCTAAATAAAGTTGTTCCTTTGTGTTCAGCTTAAAATAAAACGTATCACTCATCATCAAAAGAAACCTCCTCAAAATAAATATGTGGTGTGGCATCTTGATAAATCCACCAATCAATATGCGACTTTGCATTTTTACCATTACGTTCCTTTGTACGTTGAATCACTCCGCTATCTACATTCGTAATGCCTTTGCTGGCAATCGCAATAGGATGCTTTTTGGTAAAAAATGTTAAACTCCTTTTTGCATCTCGTTTCTTTTCCCAACAAGATATCCCAAACGAGCCAACATCACTCAAATCCAATGCATCAAGATTATTCTGTCGTTGATATTCAGCATAGGTCGTTAAAAATGAGTCTTCTTCTACTTTGCCTGTTTTACATATACGGTATGCATCTGCATTCTCTTCCTTAGCACCATCAGGAAGGGCGACAGTACGCATATATTGCGGAAATATTTTTTGCGTTTGCTCCATTTCGCATTTTCACCTACTTTTGCTAACCGTCCACGATCATTCCTCTTATTTAAATCCAAGATTAGAATGCTTTGTCTCGTCATGATATACTGCATTTATCACGTTTTGACCTTATTATACGTTTCAAATGTTTTTTTATCAACTAAATATTTTTTGATTTAAGCGGCATAACCCCTGAAAAGTTCGTGTCAAATCCGTATAGTATAGTAGGCGTAGTTTGCAGGGAGGTCGGGGCCGTGAAGGATATTGTAAATTTGATTTTTGAAGCACAAGCGGATACACAAAAACTGAATACATTTGTTGCGGATTTCTTGCCTTTCATTAAAAGTTGCGTAACCCATGCAAGAGTAACAAGACAGTCACAAGAAGATTCGCTGACACTGGCCATGCTTGCGTTTACGAATTGTGTAATGGCCTACAAACCCGAGAACGGTTCGTTTCTATCATTTGCACAAGTATCGATTCGCAACAGGTTGATTGATGATTTTAGAATAGAGCATCGACATGCGTCGAAGACTGTACCGCTATTGGTGGGTGACAGCACACAAGTAGATTGGGAAATCAGCGTATCGGTAGACGAATATCAACGCCAACTGGAAAGAGAAACGCTAAAGACCGAGATCGAAGAGCTAACGCACTTACTCAATCGATGGAACACTTCTTTTGCCGAGCTTACGAAGATATGCCCAAAACAAAAGCGAACGCGGGCGCAATGCGAATATATCGCCACACTCATTTTAAACAACGACGCATGGCGAACGCAACTATTTGAAAAACATAGAATGCCAAATAAACAAATGTGCGCGGAATATGGCGTTTCAGTGAAGACGCTTGAGAAGTATCGAAAATACATTGCGACTTTATGTGTCATTCAATATGGCGACTTTCCAATGCTGCGCGCATTTTTGCCTTTGAATAAGAAAGGGGGGATTTTCAATGGGTAAAGGGGTCGTGGTAGCGCTTGAACAGGAGGTTGCCCATATTTTAAAAAGCAATGGCACGTTCATTACATTCCCGAGAAATTTAGGTTGGCAAGTGGGTGATGTGGTGACCATGACGCGTTTGCCTATGGTTCGTATGAAAATGGTTCTTGTCTCGTGTGCGGCTTTGGTGGTGATGATGGTATGCGCATGTTTTGCTGTATACCAAGTGCCGACAACATATGTAGAACTTTCTGTTAATCCATCTGTTCAACTCACGTTAAATTGGTTTAACCGTGTTTTACGCACAGATGCGCTAAATGCAGATGGCGACAAGCTTTTACAACAAACATCTTACAACCATTTGCCGCTAGACGAAGCATACGCGCGGATATTGAATCGTCTTGAAAACAATGGGTACCTGCAAAACGCCACCATTCATCTAGCGATTGCAAATAATTCACAAAAAAAGATAGACGCTATTGAACAGCGATTGCGGAACGTATCGGCAGGCAAAGTAAGCGGCATAAAGGTGAAGAGATATTCTGTAAAAGAGTACCTCGCGCTGACCCATCCGATACAAAGTGCAACACCGAGCGTCGAAGCCACAAAGGCACCAGAGAGAACACCCAGCCCTTCACCGCCAAACGTAGAGGCAACAGCGCCAATGATGCTTGCGACACCGCAACCAAGCCCAAGCCCAAGCTCCGCAGTGTCAAGCGAACCACCCCAACAGCCGTTATTACCACGGCCGACACAGCAACCAGTTCATCCAAGAAATCAGCATGATGGCGTGCATATGCATATGGGTGAAAATTGTAATTAAAAATGGGCAATGCGAACATTCGTTGAATTCCGCTTTATATCATAAGATTACAAGTTAAATGTTTGCAAAACCTGTTCAGAAGAATTATACTATACACAACGGATATATTGATTAATACATTTGCTTCGTAACGAAAGTGAAATGTTTTTTTCTACTTATTTCGATCATTATATGGCACATAGCAAGGTCAATGCCATTCCAAAGGTGACAAATAAAGGTTAATGCTTTAGATTTTTATCGACCTTATGAATCGCAAAAAAAGATACGGCATACATCAAGAAGAAGGAGTGGCTACTAAATGTTTAAAAAATTACTCAAGTATTTTATTAAAGCGATACGAAACCCACGAAGAGCCCTGATCATAGTGGCTCAGAGATACTTTCACTGGATGCCAGATCAACCCTATTTAAAGTTTATTTGGTATTTGGAAATGGGCAAGACGTTGGATCTTAACAATCCAAAAACATTCAATGAAAAGCTACAGTGGTTAAAGCTCTATGATAGAAATCCAGCGTATACGGAACGGGTCGATAAGTATGCGGTGAGAAAATACGTGGAGGAGAAGATAGGGCCCCAGTATTTGATTCCAATGATCGGGGTGTATGACCGTTTCAATGAAATCGATTTTAGCACATTGCCGGATCAATTTGTGCTTAAATGTACGCATGATTCTAACAGTGTTGTTATGTGTATAGACAAAAACAAATTTAATATTCGTGCAGCAAAGAGCAAACTTAACAAAGCGCTTAAAAGAAACTTTTATTATTATTTCCGTGAATGGGTATACAAAGATGTAAAACCTAGAATTATATGTGAAAAATATATGGTTGACGAGCAGCAATCGGAACTGAAAGACTATAAAATATTCTGTTTCCATGGAGAGCCAAAGTTTATACAGGTTCATATTAACAGATCATCTCAACATAAAATGAATTTTTATGACACAGATTGGAATTATATAGAGGTATCTACGCAGTACCCGACAGACCCAGATATAATTATTGAGCGTCCACAAAATTTAGATGAGATGCTAGATGTTGCCAGAACTTTTTCAGAGGACTGCATTCATGTCCGGGTTGATTTATATTCTATTAACGATAAAATTTATTTTGGTGAAATGACATTCTACCATGCTGCCGGATATGGAAAATTCACACCTGCAGACTTTGCGCAAGTGATGGGCGACTATATAAATCTCAATAACATATAAAAAGGAAGTAGCCACATACAAGTTCCATATATGTGGCTACTTCCTTTATTTTATAACTCAACCGTCAACCCATGCCGTCTAAATGTCTCAACAGCGCCATTAAACGACTGCCGACTTGGCACAGCGTGCCCATAAAGCGTATACGGAATGTTCAACTGTTTCCATTTGTATTCGCCCAACTTATGAAACGGCAACACTTCCACGCGCCGTATGCTCTGTAGCGCCGAAAGATATTTCGCCAGTTCCTCAATTTCTGCCGGATCATCGGTCGTTTCGGGCACAAGCACGAAACGCACCCACATGGAGATGTTTTGATCACTTGCATATTGCGCCAGTGCAAGTGTCTTATCAATCTTCACGGCGGTCACCTTCTCGAAGGTGTCCGGGTCGATCGATTTGATATCAAGCAACAACAAATCTGTGTAAGAAAGCAACTCTTTCACTCTATCCAGAGGGGCTTGCCCCGACGTGTCTATCGCCGTGTGTATG
>JAVBJY010000200.1:0-5325 GCA_031546735.1 Eubacteriales bacterium | reverse complement strand
GTGTTGCCACTATGCTTTGCCATTTGCTCGAAATAGTCCCGCTCGTTTACAATAAATTCAAACATTTTAATGGCGAATGGGTCAAGGCTTGAAATTTTGTGGCGAAATGCCAAATCCTTCCCATAGAAATGTTGAACGCCACTGTTCATCATGTGAATAAAATCATCAATGCTTTTTAAGACATATTGTTTTTCACGCCCGATTGTGAAGCTGACACAACAGTTGTGGTCGTATCCAATGATGATCTTGGGCAAGAGTTGAACCTTGTCAAAGGAAAGTGCCGTTTCATCCTTGTCGATTTCTTCATATGCATCCTTCTGAAAATGGTCAAACAGTGTCTCGGCCATTATATATTTTTTTTCGACGATTGGCGTGGCCAGTTCAGGCGTATCGCTCTCCATTAACTTGAACAACGTAGCCGAGACATGCTTACAAGCGCCTGTCCACGTTTCGAAAGCCTTACAGGTACAATCATAATCTTTAACATTGCCATCGTCTGTTAAAATAATTTTCACCTTGTAGCGCTGTTGTTCACTGCCGTTGACCTTTGTCAGCACTAGCTTTTGAACTGCATCATTTTTAAACAGCAATTCGCCGACGCGTCCCTCTTTGTAGTACTGCTTGCCATTCAAAAACACATTGCCACTGGTGGTCATCTGCCTTATTTTGTATTCATCCAATTTGATCCACATGGGTCACACTCTCCCCCTCTATTTTTAAAAAGAACTCAATGCTTAATCATACCATTCAAATGCGCAAACTTCAACTTGCTGTGCGAAAAAAAATTTTTTTTAAAAACTTAAAAACCCATCAAACTGCAAGCATACCCCTTCGAAGTTTAAAGAGGTGTGGTCACACTTTGATGGGTTTTTAGGCAGTGCGTGGTGACGAGTGACTCTTCTCTACCCTTGCAACGCTTCTTCTAGTCTCGGTAGCTCGTTCATTGGGAATAAGCGCAACAGTTCTTTGTACTGGTCTTGCGACAAGCCCTCTGTCGAAACATATAAGTCGATTTTTTCGTCCACATCAGATTTTGCAAATTGGTCTTTTACGCTTTGAAATTCAAATGTTGTCATAAGAAATCCTCCTTAGAAAGTGTGTGATCGTTCTTTATAGTATTGCCTACCATTTTCAAAATCATACATGTATACTGCTTAGCGGATGAATTTGAAATAGTTTTGCGGCAATTCTCGGAACGCTCCAACTGAGATTTGCTGCAAAACTATTACTTTGACCCGCTAAGCAGTGTACTGCCATTTACTACCTTTTCTTTTCGGGTGCCTTTTTAAATACTTCCATTAACCCCATCAGCAGAAGGAAGAACCCAAAAATCTTTTTAAGCACCATGGCGTCGATGCCAATGGCAATCCACGAGCCAACGACGGCACCCAGCAGACCAAACACGGTGATTTTCCATAAAACTGTTTTGTCGATGTTGTCATTTTTTTTGTGGGTGACGAGTGCAATTGCGGCCGTTGGAATAAAGTAGATTAGATTGATATTTTGAGCCACTTGCTGTTCATAGCCAAAAAACAAGATAAGCGCAGGGATCAAAATGGTGCCGCCGCCGATGCCCATGCCGCTGATGATGCCCGCCAAAATGCCGATGGTAATGAGTATAAGCCATGTCATGTCTTCACGTTCCTTCCTATACAATCATACGAACGGCGGCGGCAATCATAAACAACCCAAAGATTTTATGAAGCCATTTTGTTGGTACTTTGTTCAGCAATTTCGCGCCGATATAACCACCCACCAGTCCCCCGACGCTGATCAGGAGCACCGTCATCCAGACGATTTTTCCGTTTTTCAAATAAATGAGGCAACTGACAATGGAGAGGGGCAAAATAATGGCAATGGCGGTTGCATGGGCTTTATGCGCCTCTACCTTTAAGAATCGTTCCATGGCAGGCACCACGACCGTGCCGCCGCCCGAACCAAACAAGCCGTTGGCAAATCCGGTCACAATGCCAATTAATGCGGATAAAAAAAAATTCTTACGCAAACAACAAAACCTCCGTTTCCTCCTACAAAAAGTAGAAAACATTCGGCACTAAAGAATAACATGTGAAATGTTTAGTGCCGAATATATATAAGGTTATTTTGTCTGAATAAGAATTTTTTATGTATACTGCTTCACGCTTCATCTGACCCGCCATAAAAATTGGCACAGTGCATACGTAAAAAACAATCGCCGCACAATGGCTTTCGTGCCTTACAAATTTTTCGACCATGGGCGATGATTTGGGTGTTATACCGAATCCAATGGCTTTCTGGAATGACGTTCATCAGTTCAAATTCGATTTTGACTGGGTCGTGGTGCTTGGCAAGACCAAGCTTGTTGGACACGCGCTTGACGTGGGTGTCGACGACGATGCTCGGGATATTAAAAATATGCCCGCGCACAACGTTTGCTGTTTTTCTTCCGACGCCTTGTAGCTTTGTCAGCTCCTGAATATCAGACGGCAACACGCCGCCGTATTCGGTGAGAAGTGTTTGCGCGGTGTTGATAATGTGCTTTGCCTTGTGATGGTAAAATCCGGTGGAGTGGATATCCGTTTCCAGTTCGCCCAAATCGGCAAATGCAAACGCTTCTAGGCTACCATATTTGACAAACAAGTCGGCGGTCACCATGTTAACCCGATCGTCTGTACACTGGGCACTTAAAATGGTTGCAATCAACAATTGCCAAGGTGTGTTGTAATGGAGGTAGCACTTGTTGTCGGTCGGATAATGTTCATCCAACAGAGCCAAAATGGTTTCAATTTTTTTATTCACGACACGATCTCCTCTGCGATGTATTATTATGCATTGATGCTATAGACATGCGCAAATCCGTTTACATCTCTCTCGCCATAATAGTCAAACAGCACCAGTGTTTGCACCTTTTTGATGCTTTCACCATGCTGTTGCCAATTCAACATGTCTACGTCAAAGGCTTCGATTCGGCACATTCGGCCAAGCTGTGTGGCGGTAAACGCCGACAGATGCCCGATCGTCTTTAACACTTGGTCACGGTCATGAAAAAAGCGACGCGCCATCAGCGTAACCGCTTCATCCTTCGGCGCATCTAGCCAGTATGGAACGGTTTTCACGTTGTCATTCAACAGTATATCAAACTTTAGCATCTGCCCGATAGTGGAAACGTCTGTAAACGTTTTGACACAAAATTCATACAGGATCGTGTACAGTGTCATCTTGTTATGGGATACGTGGTGGTACTCGTTTTTCACCCAATATGCGCCAAACCGTTCAAAAAAATCGAAAGGCGAATCGTTGAAGGATAAGATATACCGAAGGGACTGCACACATTTTCCAGAATTGTAATAGAGTTCGACAAGCTCGCTAATCTGTCGCAACGTCGTCAGTTCGGGGTACGACAGATCGTTTGTCAATAAAATTTCATAGGGAGCATTGTCCCTATAGATAAGACCGTACGCGGCGGCATCCGCCCGAAGCCCCGCACCCTTTAGCACCTTTAGAAAGCCAAGCTGTAACTGCTCGGGGTACAGCCGAAACACATCATCAAACGATTTTCGAAACGACTGGTACGTTTCGCCAGGCAACCCGGCAATCAAATCCAGATGGACATGGATGTTCTTGAGTTGTTTAATTTTTATGACGTTGTCAAAGAGCACGGCCAAATTGGTTTTGCGCGTGATTTTTTGCAGTGTGTCCCCGTTGGTCGACTGTATGCCGATTTCAAATTGGAACAACCCCGCCCTCGCCTGCTGTAACAACAGCAGAAGTTTGTCGTCTAACAAGTCAGCAGAAATCTCAAAATGAAAATTGGTCACGCCATTGTCGTTGTCGATTAAAAATTGCCAAATCATACGCGCATGTTCTTTGTTGCAATTAAATGTCCTGTCCACAAACTTGACTTGTCGCACGTTGTGCGCCAAAAAAAACGTTAGATCACCCTTAACTCTTTCAGGGGATAAAAAACGGACACCCTGCTCTGCCCCTGAGAGGCAATATTGGCATTGAAATGGGCAACCCCTTGCCGATTCGTAGTACAAAATTCTGTGATCAAGCGCAGATAAATCCTCGTACACGAAAGGGATGTCTGCGAGTGCCAATGGCGTTGTGGCGGCCGTTTGTATCGTTGTGCGCTTGCCAGACGGCTCGATGTGGGAGAAGGCAATGCCGTCAATCTGCGACAACTCCCCTTCCCCTTTAACAAAATAATCAACAAGCGATCGAAATGTTTTCTCGCCCTCGCCGATGACCACGATATCGATTGCTTGCAAGAAAAGATCATCATATTCAAATGACACTTCGGGACCGCCTACAACGATTGTTAGGTGTGGCATTATTTTTTTCATGGCTGAAGCAATGGTGCGAACCATATCGATATTCCAGATATACACAGAAAAACAGAGCACGTCGGGTTCTTCCTTGTACAGTTCTGCCATGATAAAGTCGGCTTCGTGATTGATTGTAAATTCTTTTGTATGTACAAATTCTGAATGGCAAAACGCTTGCAAGGAGCGTATCGCCAGTGACGAATGAATAAACTTGGCGTTGATAGCAACCAGTAAGATTTTCATAGACAATTCCTTCCTACTCTATTGGGGATAAACAGAAAAGTTTGCTCTGCAAACTTTTTACCTCTGTTCATGAAGCACCGCGACTAGTCGCGGCTAGGAACAGTGCGAAGCACTTTCCTGGCATATAAAAAAAGCGGACCCAAAATATGAGTCCACCAAAAAGCACGAGACGAGATTCGAACTCGCGGCCCTCGCCTTGGCAAGGCGATGCTCTACCACTGAGCCACTCGTGCAAAAAAATATAACCTGACCGACTGTCACTTCAAAAATAAACATGCGGATGACAGGACTTGAACCTGCACGGGGGTTGCCCACTAGATTCTAAGTCTAGCGCGTCTGCCATTCCGCCACATCCGCATATATGTGTCGGTCAACGATGTGAATAACGCACCGCAAGTGACAAAATAGATTATAATCGAATCGACATCATTTGTCAACAGTAAGTTGAAAAATTTTCAAAAAACATTTTTCCATTGCTACTGTATTGATCTCGATATATAATCTTAATTTGCAGAGCAAAACCCACGTTAAAATATTTGCAGTTTATGCTCTGCCAATTAAAGGTACTTATCCGAAAATATATAGATCAATGTGTCAACTCTTTAAGTTTCACTAAAAATTCCATATAATTTGTTTCAAAATTATTTCTGTTTTGATTTACTATTGTATTTAAAATAAGCCCCCCAAAAAAAGCATGAACTGCACATAAAAAGAAAAATATGCTAGCAATAAATGAAGGAAATGGGGGAACCGTTCCTGTTTGCATATATTCTAT
>JAVBJY010000141.1:0-3701 GCA_031546735.1 Eubacteriales bacterium | reverse complement strand
AAATTTAAAAAGGAAGTAAACACGCTCGCCCTTGAAAATTACCTGACGTTTCAATATTCTGTTCTGCCTGAAACATTTTTCAAGGGTGTCTACAAGCTCATGCCCTCTCACTATCTTACATTTAAAGACGGGGTGCTCGATATTAAGCGGTATTTTGACCCCACATTTAAACCTGAAGAAAAAACCTTACAGTCGACCATCAAGGAAATCGAAGCTGCGGTGCTTGATTCTGTCGAAAGCCATAAAGTGAGTGATGTGGAGGTTGGTTCCTTCTTATCCAGCGGCGTAGATTCCAGCTTCGTTGCCGCCACCTTCAAGGGTGACAAAACGTTTACGGTCGGCTTTGATTATGAAAAATACAATGAGATTGGATACGCCAAGTCTCTGTCTGAAAAAGTCGGCATCGAAAACTACAGCAAAATTATTACGACAAAAGAATATTGGGACAACCTATCCAAAGTGCAATATCACATGGACGAGCCTTTGGCGGACCCCTCTGCCATTGCGTTGTATTTTGTCAGTCGCCTTGCAAGCGAACATGTAAAGGTTGCATTGTCTGGTGAAGGTGCCGATGAATTTTTTGGCGGCTACAACATCTACCGCGAGCCACTCGATCTGAAAGTTGTAACCGACCTGCCCATGCCCATCAGAAAATTGTTGGCACGCCTTGTGAAATTGATTCCATTTTCATTTCGCGGCAAAAATTTCTTCATCCGTGCAAGCAAAAAAATCGAGGAGCGGTTTATTGGCAACGCCTACATGTTCACCAAAAGTGACCGTGAAAAAATATTGAAGAACCCCACCGGGCAATTTGACCCGATGGAAATTACAAGACCATTCTACGAAAAAGTCAGCCACCTAGATGACGTTACAAAAATGCAGTACATTGATATCAATCTGTGGATGGTGGGCGACATTTTATTGAAAGCAGATAAAATGAGTATGGCGCATTCGTTAGAGGTACGCGTGCCGTTTTTGGACAAGAAGGTATTCGAAGTGGCCTCTCGCATCCAGCCTGACTTTCGGGTGAACAAAACGGCAACCAAGTACGCCTTTCGAATGGCGGCGCGGGGTCACTTACCAGACGACGTCGCCAGCAAGAAAAAGCTTGGGTTCCCTGTGCCGATTCGCATTTGGCTGAAAGAGGACAAATACTACGAGCGCGTGAAAAAAGCCTTCGAGGGACAAGCAGCCGAGAAATTTTTTGTAACAGAGCAACTGGTAGAATTGCTCGACAATCACAAGCGCGGGTTGGCCGACAATAGCCGCAAAATCTGGACAATCTACATGTTTTTGATATGGCACAAAGAATTTTTTGAGGCCGCATAGCATACACAAAAAGCCACGCATCGGGTATGCGCGGCTTTTTGTATGTCTCTCTTCGTGGGATGTAATCGTCATATGTTCGCATGATCGTCATGTTTTCTCCCGTTAACTCATATGCTGTTAAAATAACGCTAAATATATGTATAGGGCGGCGGAACGAAAGCAACACGCGTACGCCTTATCGCATGGGGACGGGGGATATTGTGCAGAGCAATTATATCGTAAGAACGAAAGATGATGTACTGCTTAGCTTTTACTATTCCGATCAATATGAGCTACATTACAAACTATACGAGAACAACAAGTGGTCTGAAAAAAGACGCATCATAGACAATGTAAAAGATACGTATTCGATCACCATGTCGTCCGATGGCACCATTTATTTGTTTTGTCAAGACCGGGAAGGCAACATCATCCTTTGCCAAAGCGACAGCCTGAACGAATGGGTAACAAAAGTAATTTTGCGAAATCAATCGTCCAAAATACATAGAATCTTTTTTAATGGACTGATCGATGAAAATGGCCTCAACCTGATCTACAATGTGCCCATACCCGACGAAGATTCACACCATCTGATGAGCCAAAGCGTAAACAACCGCGGCGAATGGTCGGAGGCCAAAACAATTGACAAAATCATTTCTCTGCCCAACAAGCTATTCGACATGCAACCGATTACAAAGTCACACTCACTCTTGTTTTACCAAAAGCGAACGCCCGAAAACAGGTTGGGGTATCGAGAATTTACCGTGACAGCACTGAGTGACTATCATATCTTTCACACCACAGGTTACCATATATTGGAAACCTCTTTTTTAACGACCAGCAATGCCATTCACGTTTTATATGTCGTCAAGAGTATGTTCTCTATCCAGATTCTCTATCGCAAAAAAGAATCCCATGCATTTACCAATCCAATTGTCATATGGGAGGCACAAAAACTGTCCAACTGCATGCTGACCATCATCGAAAACAATCTCTATGCCACATGGGTCAGCGCGTCGCAACTCTACTACTCTGTGTCTACCGATCTTGGAAATTCTTTTAAACGCCCTGTCAAATACAACAATAGATTTTCACAGACAGCCATCAAGGCAAACTATATTAGTTATGAAGCAATGGCAGAGCATCAATTCGTTTGCCACGAACTTTATGTAAACAAAGACAACATCTGCGACATTTTGTTTTTGCCTGATATGTACAAAAACTTTCACCCCGCCAAGGTGCACAGGCAAGCAAAAAAAGTGCCACCTAGAGCCGATGTGTTCGAACCCCGACCCCCTTCCCCACCAAAAGAACTTGCGCCACTTGAAAAGTTATCCATGGATTATATGGGCATGGGTGTCGAATACGAAAATGATGAGACAGAGAAGCTCAAAAACAAATTATTGATTTACAAGAAGCAGTTAGACGAAAAAGACAAACAAATCATGCAGCTTACGCGGCTGCTCCAGACGAGAAACGAAGAGATCGCGTCCATCGACGACAGATGGCGTATTAAATACCGCACTTTAATGGATGACAAGGATACCTTCGAGCGCTCCCGAAACACCCTGATGAAAGAAAATGAACGATTAAAAAACAAAATCAAAGCGCTAGAAGAAAAGTACAGCACCACCTACACCCCTGATGAACCAGAACAGCCAGAACAACCAAATGAAAAGCCGCATAAAAACGAATTGCTCATTTTAAAAGATGTCACAGATACAAATGCAGAGGCGCAATACAACCACGAGGGGGATGCTACACATGAAGATTATCTCCATTAAAAAAAACAAGTTGTTGATCATCGTGTATCTGCTGATCATCGGCGTGGCCATCACCAAAACCTATATGGATGAACGGACGGTAACAACCTTTTCAATGCCCCTTGCCAATAAAGTGATTTTAATTGATCCGGGGCATGGAGGGTGGGACCCCGGAATGGTCGGCAAAGGTCACACCCTAGAGAAAGATATCAACTTACAAATCGCAAAAAAACTGCAAACCTACTTAGAACAAGGTGGCGCGTTCGTTTTGGTCACGAGAAGCGACGATACCGCACTGTCCAACAAAAAACGAACCGACATGAAAAACAGAAGCGAACTCGCGGACACGTCCCAGAGCGATCTTTTAATTAGCATCCACCAAAATTCATTCCCTAGCGAAAATGTCAAAGGGGCGCAAGTGTTCTACTACAATGATTCTGAAAAGAGCAAGGCGCTCGCCGAAGACATTCAAGCCCAGTTGACGACTTTTGCCAACGCCTCCAATAACCGCTCTGCCAAGGCCAACATGGATTACTATATGTTGAAGCGCACGGCAATTCCTTCTGTTATTGTCGAATGTGGTTTCTTATCCAATAGTGTCGAGAAAGAAAAATTGCAAACTGACCTGTA
>JAVBJY010000136.1:0-24031 GCA_031546735.1 Eubacteriales bacterium | reverse complement strand
ATCATCGGGATCGATACGACGCGAGATCAATCCCTTTTTATCCAAGCTGTTTAACGTGGCGGCGATACGGGCGGTTGTGGTGCCCATCGCGACGCTCAAATCACTGGGTATGACGCCGCCATCCGTATCCATCAAAAACCGCAATATAAATGATTCGCCCTTAACCATTCCATCCATGTTGCTGTGCAACCGTGCCTTTTTCATGTCATTCATGATGTCAAACATTTCTCTCGTTAATTCTTTGTAATCCATTTGGTCACCTCGTCTCGCTCTTGTGAATATTAACTAACATTGTTAGTAGTATACATACGTTAGTCAATGATGTCAAGAAGTTTTTCAAAAGATGTAGTATACTAATCAAAACGTATCAAAAGGGGTGACGAAGTTGTTCTTTGACAAATACAAGGCGAAGTATTTCGCGCTTAAAACATATTTAGACAACGATCGGGTGTTTATGGGTGAAGCGACGAAGCATGGATTTACGAGTACGCAGTTTGCCAAAACGATTCTGGGTCAGCTTATGCTTTTATATTTTTTGAAGATAAAAGTAAGAAAGTTATTTGAAAGAAGAGGCGATCAAAATTTCTTCAACCATTGCCTTGCGCCGCTGTTGTATGAGGCATCTAACCGCTTGCATCACAGCGTTCCATTTTTAAAAGGTGACTGGTTTAAACCCCTTGAAGGGCACGACTGGAAACACAGCCCGTTGCAGATTGACGATGATTTGTTTTCGAACCGCGCGGTAAAAGGCGAGAGGGATGCGGACGGTATACTCGATGTGTTTGACCGCTATCAGTTCACGCTAAACGAAGACGAGCCTCATGCACGAGAAGTCACGGTGACCCCTGAGATGCTTGGCTATATCTTCGAGAATCTGCTTGATCACGAAGATCGAAAGTCGAAAGGGGCTTTTTATACGCCGCGAGAAATTGTGCAGTATATGTGCCAAGAGAGCCTTGTGCACTACCTCATCGGCAAGACGGAGGTACCCTACGATGACATGAAGTCATTTATACATAACGGCGAGTGGATGAAAGAGGAAGACTGTAGCAAAGGCGCCGCGCCAAGTGACGGTGTCCGAAAAATTCCGCAAACGGTATATGACAATTTAATGGCCATCGACATGGCACTTGAGACCATCAAAGTGGCCGATCCTGCCGTTGGCGCGGGTGCATTTCCCCTTGGTATGCTACGTGAAATCGTAAACGTGCGGCATAACATCACGTCCTATTACGCCTCGATGCTTGAAAAACCACAAGACAAAGCGCGGATGTTTGCACAACGTAGCCGTTATCAACTGAAATGGGCGACCATACAAAATTCAATCTTTGCAGTGGACATGGAGGCGTCGGCGGTGGATATTACCAAGCTTCGTCTCTGGCTTTCGCTTATCGCCGACGAGGAGGTAGCCCCATGTCCATTGCCTTGTCTTGATCATCACATTGTGTGTGGCAACAGCCTGATGGAGGCGTTTGAGGGGATGAAGCCCTTTGACGTGGTGATTGGAAACCCTCCTTATCTAAAGGAGCGAGACAATAAGCATGTTTTTCATCCGGTCAATACGACGGAGTTTGGGAAGAGATATCACCAAGGGAAGATGGACTACTGGTATTATTTTTTGCATAAAGCGATCGACATCACACACGAGCGGTCTTTGATATGCTTTATCACGCCGAAGTATTGGATCAACAGCGCCGGTGCAACCAAACTCATCACGCGCATAAAAAACGAGCTTGATTTTAAACTGATACTGGATATAGGAGACATAAAAGCGTTTGAACGCGTCGTGGGGCATCATATGGTCGCCTTATATGGAAAGCACAAAGATGCGAAGGCGTTTGCGTATAAAAAGTTAAAAAATAATCTGGAAGGCTTATGGACAGATCATCGTTCAGAAAATGTTGAGGTGCGATATTTGAACAATGTGGAGGTCTTTACGAAGACCAATCAAATCTGTTTGAGTGACAAGACATTCGGCCAGGCGTTTCATGCGCGTGCGATGGTGCAGTTGGGCGATGTGTGTGATGTATCCCAAGGGGTTGTGGAGGCTTCAGATCGGGTAAGCAAGAAAGCCGCCGCCGCGTACCCGCGTCCAGATGTTGCGGTTGGGGAGGGCGTATTTGTTTTAAGCCAAAAGAAAGTAGAGGCTCTATGCCTAAACGAGAAAGAAAAAAACTGTCTAAAAAAATACTTGGATGGAAAAGATGTGGAACGGTATCACGTATCCTTTGATCATACATATTTAATTTATTCGGACAAGCAGGTGAGAGGGAATATAGAAAACGATGACGCTTATCTGGGTTTAAAGCGCCACCTTGAAAAAATGAAGCACTATATCACTTCATCCAATGCGCCGTACGGCATACATCGACCAAGAAAACCAGACTACTTTGAAAGAGAAAAGCTGATCACCCCATCGATGTTCAAAAAACCAAAATTTGCATACGACGGTGGAAACCATTATGTGGGCATGTCATTCTCTGTTATCCTCCAAAAGGATAGTGGGTACGCGCTAAAATATCTGTTGGGGTTATTAAATTCTAATTTTGCGCAAGACTGGTTTTATAAAAACGGTAAGCATCGTGGCATTGGCGTCGACATCGGCGTGGATAAGTTAAGAGAATTTCCAGTACCTATAGGCAATGGCGCGGATCAGGAAGAAATCTCCGCGCTAGTCGAGAAGGTGTTGTTATCAAAGCGACAAGACCCGATGGCCGACACAACCGCTCTTGAAGCACAGATCAACAAGCTTGTGTATACACTGTATGGGTTAACAGATGAGGAAATTAAGATTGTGGAAGAGGATATGTAAAATTTATGTACATTGGTATTGACAGCAGAATGTTAGTTGTGGTAAACTTTTTTAAAGACGATGTTAGCTGACACTAACATTTTGAATTTGTACATATTGACAAAAACAAACATAAAATGAGAATAAGAATGGAGTGAGGATAATGCCTCTTACAATGTCAAGAACCGGAGAAACTTCAAATATAAAAAGAATAACGGGCAAGGATGAAACCAAACGACACTTAGAAAATCTTGGGTTCGTGGTTGGGGAAGCGGTTACGGTTGTTACAGAAATGGCAGGCAACCTAATCATTAGCGTAAAAGGGACGAGAGTGGCAATTGATAAAGCGATGGCCAATCGCATCATGATCTAAAAGGAGACGGTAAGCGTATGAAAACATTAAGAAACGTTGCGACGGGGGAAACGGTGACGGTGATCAAACTGCATGGCGAAGGCGCAGTGAGACGAAGGATTATGGATATGGGCGTCACAAAAGGCGCAGAGATTTTTATACGTAAGGTTGCGCCACTGGGTGACCCTGTCGAGATTAATGTGCGCGGGTATGAACTCAGTTTGCGTAAAGAAGACGCCGAGATGATTGAGGTCGGCTGATAAATTTTTAAGGAGGGCGTATCATGGCCGTAAAGATTGCGCTGGCGGGTAACCCGAACAGCGGAAAAACAACGATGTTTAATGATTTAACCGGTAGTTCGCAATATGTTGGCAACTGGCCCGGTGTAACAGTAGAAAAAAAAGAGGGTAAGCTGAAAGGCAATAAAGATGTCATCGTGCAAGACTTGCCCGGCATCTATTCGTTGTCACCCTATACATTAGAAGAAGTGGTGTCACGTAATTATTTAATTAAAGAGAAGCCAGACGCCATGATTAACATTGTGGATGCTTCTAATATCGAGCGGAATCTGTATCTGACCACCCAACTTGCCGAAATCGGTGTGCCGATTGTCATTGCACTGAATATGATTGACGTTGTGCAAAAAAATGGCGACATCATTGACGGGAAGAAACTGGGGGAGGCGCTTGGCTGTCAGGTGATGGAAACCTCTGCGTTAAAAAGCGTAGGCTCGAAAGAAGTCGCACAGAAGGCAGTCGAGATTGCAAATGCAAAAGGTGGGTTTACGCCCAAGCACATGTTTTCGCAAGAGGTCGAAAGTGCTTTAGCGAAAATAGCGGATTTAATCAAAGCAAACGTAAACGAATCAACGATTCGCTTTTATGCGATCAAGTTTTTCGAACGAGACAAAGAGGTTTTAAAAGAAATCACTTTGGAGGCAACCACGCAACAGCAAATTGAGCAAATCATCACGGCATGTGAGAGTCATTTTGACGATGATAGCGAGAGCATCATTACAAACGAGCGGTATACATACATAGGAACAGTCGTAAAAAAATGTGTCCAAATTAAAAATAAGTCTAAAACAACGGTGTCCGATAAAATTGATAAAGTTGTGACAAATCGTATCCTTGCCCTTCCTATTTTTGCATTGGTCATGTTTCTTGTCTATTACATTTCGATCTCGACCGTCGGCACCATGATGTCAGATTGGGTAAACGATAGTCTTTTCGGTGCAACCGTGCCGGATATGGTCGGCGGATTTTTGGCACACATCGGTACAGCGGATATACTAAACTCGCTGATCCTAGACGGCATCGTTGCCGGCGTTGGTGCTGTGCTTGGTTTCTTGCCACAGATGCTTGTGTTGTTTTTCTGTTTGGCCATCTTAGAAGATTGCGGATATATGGCGCGTATTGCCTTTATCATGGACAGAATTTTTAAGAAGTTTGGATTGTCGGGCAAATCGTTCATTCCAATTCTCATTGGTACCGGTTGCGGCGTGCCCGGCATCATGTCTTCCAGAACCATTGAAAGCGAAAAAGACAGAAGAATGACGATTATCACGACGACTTTTATCCCTTGTAGCGCGAAGCTACCCATTATCGCTTTGATTTCGGGTGCGTTGTTTCCGGGGCAGGCTTGGGTTGGCCCCTCGGCATACTTTATTGGCATGGCCTCGATTATCGTTTCAGGCATCATGCTTAAAAAGACGAAACTGTTTGCAGGCGACACGACGCCCTTTGTTATGGAGCTTCCGGCGTATCATGTGCCCGGTTTAAAAGGCGTATTGATTCACATGTGGGATCGCGGAAAATCTTTCGTTAAAAAAGCGGGTACTCTCATCTTGTTGGCGACAACCATCGTATGGTTTTTAAGCACGTTCAATACGTCGTTGCAAGTAGTGGATACAGAGCAATCCATGTTGGCATCTTTAGGGCGAATCATTGCTCCTCTCTTTATACCACTCGGATTTGGCGATTGGAAAGCCGCCGTTGCGACGATTACAGGCTTGTTGGCAAAAGAAAACGTCGTCGGTACGTTTGGTGTGCTTTACGGCTACGCCAGTGTTGCGGATAACGGAAACGAATATTGGGCCGCATTAAGCGCGGCGTTTACTCCGCTTTCGGCCTATTCATTGCTTTTGTTTAACTTGCTATGCGCGCCATGCTTTGCGGCAATGGGTGCGGTTAGCAAAGAAATGATGTCAGCCAAGTGGACGGCATTTGCGATCGGTTATCAAACTGGTTTTGCCTATGTTGTCGCGTTGATTGTAAATCAGATTGGGTTATTGGTTATGGGGCATGGGTTTGGAATCGGCACGGCTGTAGCACTTGCCTTACTCGCCACCATGCTATACTTGTTATTTAGAAAACCAGCCACACATAAGGCAATCGTATCGGGAACGACCCGGAGGGCGGTGAGTTAAATGATGCCAACAGTGATTGTAGGTGCAATCGTTTTTGGATGTTTGGGTTTAGCGGCACGTAGTGTATATAAATCTAAAAAATCTGGAAATGGTTGCGGCAGTTGTTCTGGTTGTGACAAATCACAGTCAGGTCGATGCCATTAAGAGAAATTTGAGAAATACAATAAGGGCACAGCCGTGTAATTGCGGCTGTGCCCTTATTGTATTTCTTTGCTTTATAGCGGTTCTGCATTACGCACCCTTCAGCAAAAGATAAAAACCCGTTTTGCCGTCGTCCGTGTTTTTGGCATATATTTTGCCGCCGTGCTGGTGCACGATGTTTTTGGCAATCGACAAACCAAGCCCATACCCGCCGGTCTCTCGCACCCGCGATTCATCCACGCGATAAAACCTGTCAAATATTTTTTCGATATGCGTGTCGGGTATGCCACAGCCTGTGTTGACAACAGACAGCAGCACCGATTTGCCGCTTCTTTTGACATACACATCAATGGTTGTGTCGGGTGTCGCATACTTGATGGCATTGTCGAGCAGAATCATCATCACTTGCACCAATTGCTCTTTGTTGCCTGTCACCAATGGCATATTTTCAAAATGGCTGTCGATGGCAAGGCTTTTTTCGAATGCGACCGCCTCTAAAGAGAGTACGGCGTTGTTCACGATTTCGTTTGTGTCAACGGCGCAGTATATTTGTTGGGCTTCTGTATAATCTGTCTTTGCCAAATACAGCAGGTCATTGATCAGCTTCGACATTCTGTCCGTTTCTGTTTTGATATAGTCGAGCCAACGCTTTTGATCTTTAATCGTCGACTCTTGGTTAGAGAGCAAAACGTCGCAATTGGTCTTGATGATGGCGATGGGGGTTTTCAGCTCGTGCGAGGCATCGGCTGTAAATTGTTTTTGTCTTTTAAACGCTTCTTCGACAGGTTCGATTGCCTTGGTCGCAAAATATTTGCTGATCATGATGATAAACCCGAACGTCACCAACGCCACCACGGCAAAAGAACCAACCAAATTTCGAAGCACGTTCATCTGATTGGTCGCATCTACGAATGCGATCCGCGTAAACTCTTTTTGTGTATCCCATACTTGGTACGCCCACGTCGTTTTGTCGATCGTAAAATACCCTGTCGAATTCTTTTTCTGCAATGCATTTTCTTTTAACAAAATATAAAATTCATCTTCCATATTAAAGAAAGAAGATTTTGAAATGATAAGCCCGTCCTTTGAAACGCCGATTAAAAATGACAAGGAGGGCTGATTTTTTCTGGCTGTCGGTCGTTCGTCGACGGGAGGGAGGTGCCCTTGCTCATCGGCAACGGGCTTCTGGCGCATGCCGTTGGGGAAATTTTTACGCGATTCTCGATCCATCCCCGAGGTGCGCCGCAGTTCGCCTTTTACTTCCGCGTCTACATTCGTATAGGTGATGATCAGAATGGTCACAAACGAAATCACCATCATAATTGAAATGGTGACGATGTTGATGATCAAAAATCGATTCTTTAGTTTTTTAAACATATGCCCTTCACCCCAGACTTTCTTTCAATAGGTAGCCAACCCCTCTGACTGTCGTGATGGATACTTCCGATTTTAAGAAGGAAAGCTTCTTCCGTAAAAAAGAGATATAAACCTCGACGTTGTTGTGTTCCGCTTCTGAATCATAGCCCCAAATCTTTTCGATAATGGTTTCCTTTGAGGAGGCCATGTTTTTTCTCACAATTAAAAACTCGAGCAGTTCGCCTTCCTTTAATGTGAGGTGGATATTTGTTGCGCCCTTTCGTAGGCTAAGATTTGACATGTTGAGTTCGATGTCCGAAAACGTGTACACACCTTCTTGTGTGATCTCGACCTTTCGTCGCAAAGACGCCCGAATGCGCGCCAACAGTTCTGGTGTGGCAAACGGCTTTGCGAGGTAGTCATCTGCGCCCGCATCTAGCCCCCAAACCGTGTCTTCTACCTCTCCCTTTGCGGTTAGCATGATGACCGGCGTCTGTATGTGCTCTTTTCGTAGTGTTTTTAACACGGTGATGCCATCCATCTTCGGCAACATGATATCCAATAAGATGAGGTCGTACGAATCGGTACGGCCATAGTCCAAGCCTGATTCCCCATCGTACACAACATCCGTGCTGTAATTATTTTTTTTCAAAATCTGCTCTACGGCGTCGGCCAAATGCCGTTCGTCTTCAACGATTAATATTCTCATGCATTTCACACTCCTTATGTAAAAGTATACCATAGCAAGCTTAATGTTTGCTTAAAAATAATTACGGAGAGGTACTTTTATTGTCATATTTATTATAGTATACTCAAGTTATAGTAATTATCATTTTTTTCAAAAGGAGATGTTGCGAGTGAAAGCGAAACGAATTGTAAGTTTGTTGTTGTCAGCCGTGATGACGTTTGGTTGTCTGTCTGTCACCCAAGTGACCTTTGCGCAAGAAAGCGCGGGCACAGCCGAGACAACAACTGCCCCAAAGACGTCCGTGCATGATTTGAGCGGGCATTGGGCAGAAGAGGGCATTCAAACCCTGTTAGACAAAGGGGTCATCGCGGGTTATAACGATGGCACCATCAAGCCAGATGCGTCGATTACAAGAGCCGAGTTTATCACGGCGGTAAATCGCTTGTTTGGGTTTGAAGAGCAAGCGGACAAGTCATACACCGATGTAGCGGGTACCGAATGGTACGCAAAGGAACTATTAAAAGCGGCAAAAGCAGGTTATATTACAGGTTATCAAGATGGTACCATTAAACCAAACAACAACATCACCCGCCAAGAAGCGGCCGTTATCGTGAAGATGATTACAGGCGTAGACGGCAACGCATCGCAGGCGGCTTCTTTTATCGATGCAAGCAAAATTGGCACTTGGGCCATGGAGGCCGTTGGTGGCGTAGCCGCCGCTGGCATTGTCAAGGGCTATGCAGACAATTCGTTTGCACCGCTTAAAAACATTACACGTGCAGAGGCATTTACCATGCTAAACAAAGCATTTGCCCGTATCGAAAGCGACAAAAAAGTAGAGGCACCAGACGGTTCGGAGGAAGACAAAGCACTTACGATCTCGAAAAACCAAACTTATGGCGATGCGTCCAAAAAAGAAACGATTGACAGCAACGTGGTCATCATGGGCACAAATGCAGTGTTACAAAATGTGGATATCAAAGGCTCTTTGACCATTGATCAAGCGGTAGGCGACGGAGAAGCGACATTGAAAGATGTTTCTGTCGATGGAAACGTTTATATCAATGGCGGTGGTGCCCATACGGTGATCATCACAAACAGCCATTTTAAAGCAGACACATATGTAAACAAAGCAAACGTAAGCCTTCTATTGTCGGGCACAACGTCCATCCCCACTACATATTTGAACGCTTCGGCGAATTTAAAACAAGATGCTCTTACGGGCGACGGTTTTGGAGCCGTTGTCATTCCGGATACAAACAAAGGCAAAATCGTGGCAAACATTTTGGCCAATGTAAAATCAATCGACGTATCCGCAGAAGCGGCGGTGTATGTGGATAAAAATGTAACTGCCATCAACATAAAGGCAGAAAATTCGGTGGTCGTTGTTCAAAATGGAACCGTTGACAGCATTAACGTATCTGAAACCGCGACAAAGACAACCATTGATGTCAAAAATTCGGCAACGGTAAAAGAGACACAAGTCAAAGCAACCGACGCCACTGTATCGGGTACGACCAATATCAAAAGCTTGAATATTTCTGCCGATGTCTCGGGTAGTAGCAAAGTGACAGCAGAAAGTAATGCCGCACTTGGTAGCGCGAATAGCCCGAGTGGACAGAGCAATACGAGCTCTGGTGGCGGCGGTGGTGGTGGCGGTGGTGGCGGCGGAAGCATAGCAACCCCAACGCCAACGACAGTGCCGACAACAACGCCAACCGTAACCGTGGTGCCAACGGTAGCACCTACAGCAACGCCAACCGAGATCGGGGTGTGGGAGACAATGACGCCAGTAACACCGACTGCGACCGTGGCACCAACAACAATACCAACGACAGCACCAACTGCAACGCCAACCAAAGCGCCAACAGCAACACCTACACCAACGATAGCACCAACGGCAACACCAACGATAGCACCTACAGCAACACCAACGATAGCACCAACCGCAACACCTACACCAACGGCGACACCGACCGCAACACCAACGGCAACGCCGACTGCAACACCAACGGCAACGCCGACCGCAACTGCAACACCAGAGCCAACCGCAACACCAACCACAGCGCCAAAATCAGTTGTCAACATTTATCTTGCAGGTGATTCAACCGTAAAAGATTACACGACGACGACCATGACCATCGGTAGCCAATCTGTTTTGACCAATCTAGGCGGATGGGGCGAATTTATTCAATATTTCTTTGACCAAAGCAAAGCGAAAGTATATGATGTTGCAAACGGCGGCAGAAGCACACGCTCCTTTATTAATGAAGGAAGTCTTGCGGCCATTACAGATGGCGGCTCTACAAGCGTGATCAAAAACTTGCCTCCGATCAGCGCAGGAGACTACTTGTTTATCAAATTTGGTCATAATGACTCGGGCGATCCGCGGTCTACGACAGACGGGCAAAACGACTATAAATTAGAGCGATCTGTAAAACTAGGATATCCAGACGAAACAGATGTTTATCCAACGACACTTGGCGATAAAGTGACGACAGATTTAACACAGGAGGAAATCACGGCACTTGGCTACAAGCCAGCAGATGTGGCGGCCTTTATCAAGACAAACGGCGCGATGTACTACCCATATGATACGTCTACGTACAAAGGCTTTTTGAAAGTATATATAGAAGCGGCGCGTGCAAAAGGTGCGATTCCGGTTATCGTGACACCAGTGACAAGAAGAAATTTCTCGGCCGAATATGTCATTAAGCCACACCATTATGACGTGATGAACCAAGGACATGAGGATGTGTTCCCAAATGATGGCTATGTTACAGCAGGCAAACAATTGGCAACAGAATTAAACGTACCATACATCGACTTGTATGGCATTACAAAAGGGATGTACCAGACAAAAGGCCTCACCTATTCCCTTCGCTACCATGCCATGAAAACAGGGTACGAACAGGATGGAAAAATCATCTACAAAATGGCTGATGTAGACAACACCCATCACAGTAAATATGGTGCATATACAATTGCAAGCCTTTTGGCAGATGCCATCAACGGAAAGCCAGGATACGGTGGCACGATTCACGATGTAAACGGTGCACTTGCCAATCTGTCTCAAAAGCTTTTGGCGACGCCAAGTCAGCCGAAACCAGCGATGCTTGCCTTGTCTGATTATTCGTATGCCCCAATCGACGGTGCCATCGTCGACGTCGATACGAAATGGACGTTTAACACTGCAAGTTATCCGGCTACAACGCAAACGACAGGCACAAACACCATTGACAAGATGACATTTGTTTCAAATGGCCAAAACATTACGTTTGCGCCAACAGAGGCGGCACCGGGCGCTTCCACCTATCCAAACAAAGACCTAACAGGGTCTGTAAAACTGGGGGGTGCGGGTAACAAAACGACGACAAGATTGGAATTGACCGTAGACAGACCTTGCTATGTCAAACTATTTGCGGCAGGTGCGGCAGGCACAAACCTCGTTGTAGAGGATAAAAATGCAACTGTGCTTGGCACATTGCCAGTGACACCAAACGTGGGTGCGCTGAAATATGTCTATACAGGCAAAACTCCAACGACGTTGGCGATTTATACGACCAATGGCGCGGCGGCGATTTACCAAGTCGAACTTGGCTATGGCGACGACAACGGCGATGACGATGTGAAGCCGATTGCAAGCTTTGCAGAGCCAGCGAACTTCATTCCATCAGGCAAAATTTATATGGTAGGCGACTCGACCGTTTGCAGTTATACGACCGATCCAGAGTATGTGTTGCCAAGAGCGGGCTGGGGCGTATTCTTCCAAGACATGTTTACTGGCATGACCGTAAACAACTTGGCGCTTTCCGGTAGAAGCTCTAAGAGCTTTACAACAGAAGGCAATTATGCAACGCTTAAAAATAGCATCGGAAAGGGTGACTACCTGTTTATCGGGTTTGGGCACAACGATGAAAAAGCGACAGATGCCACCTTGTATACAGATGCAACCCAACCGTATACAACACAAGGTTCCTTCAAATGGTACCTATATGAAAAATATCTGAAACTTGCCTATGCGGCTGGTGCGCAACCTGTGTTGTGTAGCCCGGTTGAAAGAAGAGCAACAAACGGCATGGCAAACAGCACAAACAACATGAATACAGCGGCGGGTACGTACACGATTACGTCGTCCCATGGCGATTATTACAAAGCAGTGGCAGACCTCGCGAGCGAGTTGCATGTGCCATACATCGATATGACAGCGAAGACAGGCGATCTCGTCAACACCACCTATATCAACGCATTTAATGGCGCAGAATCCAAGCAAGCGGGAACAGGCGTAGCCGCGGCAAAAGCGGCAACATTAAAACTGTACACCGTGAAGAAAAACGCCGCGGGAGATCCTGGTGCAGAAGACAATACCCACTTTGGACGATATGGCGCGAGACTTGTGGCAGGGCTTGCCCGTGACGGCGTTAGAGATTTAAACATTGCCCTAACGGCGAAGATCAACAACGACATCGTAGCACCGTCCAATCTGTTAACAGTGGACGCCAGCGTAGAAACTGTAAAAGCAGACCATTTATACAAAACGATACAAGAGGCGCTTGATTATGCAGAATCACTAGAGCCGTCGTCAGAAGACGACCGCATTACGATTCAAATTAAGCCGGGTCTCTATCGTCAACAGCTACAGGTAAAAGCGCCGTATGTCACCCTTTGCAAATACCCGGGTGCAACCGGCGATGTGACGGTTACATGGTATTATGGCATTGGCTATCGCTATGCAAGTGTAGGCCCAGACGGATTTTATAATGCGGCATTGTATGCCACAAACAAGGCGGCTGGCACACCTTCGGCGACAGAAGCAGGGCGTTGGGGCACGACAGTGAATGTTCAAAAAACAGCAAAAGGGTTTACGGCACGCGATATTTATTTTGAAAATTCATTTAACCTCTATGTAACACCAGAAGAGGTCGCCGATTTGGTTACACCGGCGTCCACATTGCCAGCACGTACTGCAAGTCTTAGCAGTGCGACCATCAGCTCCAGAACATACCGCGAAAGAGCGGCGGCGATGCAAGTGTTGGCCGACAAGGTACAGTTCTACAATTGTCGATTTAACAGCAGACAAGATACATTATACGTGGATACGAACAGACAGTATTTTGAAAAGTGTCAGATTGAAGGCTCTACAGACTATATTTTCGGTGACGGTCGCGCGGTATTCAATCAATGTAACATCGTGAATACCGTAGGTGACGGTGATACCGTTGGCTATATGACAGCCGCAAAACATGCAAACACCATTCCATACGGCTACTTGTTTACAAACTGTACCATCAGCGGCAACCCGGCGGCAGATTCCTTCTACCTCGGTCGTCCATGGGGACAAGGCGCGCAAGTGACGTTCTTGAACACAACGGTAGACGGTGTGAATGGCAACCTGATCAACAGTGCGGGATGGACGTTGATGAGTGGCGTTACGCCAGACCAAGCGGGCTTCTACGAATATGGCACAAAGGATAAAAATGGAACAGCCATTGATTTGACAAACAGAGTGGTCAACACAGTTCCGCGCGCAGGGGCAACCGAGGTGAAAGGCACTGTTTTAACAGAATGGCAAGCGCTAGAATACAATCCATACAACTATACAAAAGGCACCGACGGTTGGGATCCAATGAATGAGGCCATCAAATATGTCGGCATCGCTACTGTTTTAGGCCAAACCGATATCGCAGGCACCGAAAATGTATCCGCTAAATATGAAGTGTCTGGCAACATTACACTTCCTGCGGCACCAGCCGGTTATACCTTTGGTTGGGCTTCAAACAGCCAAAACGTGAAACCAGACGGCACCGTGTCCAGACCGGCCTTTGGTCAAAGTGCGAAGAAAGCCACGCTTACGTTGTTTGTAAAAGATACAGCGACAGGTCTTGGCAGTAAAAAAGATTTCGTGCTCATGATCATGCCAGCGGCGGCGGCAAGCAACAACGAAGCCTTGCAAAAAGCCGGAAATGACTTGGATGCCATTTTTGGAAACTATGTAGCCACAAGCGGCGTAAACCTATTTACACAAGACTATGTAAACAATGCAGGGGTTAACTACATTTGGGATTATGCACCAGACGAAACAGCAGCGAATAAAGCGTTTTTAAATGTTGCAACAGGTGCCATTGCACGTCCGGCCTATGGTTCGGCAGATGGCAAGGTCAAGCTTGAATGTATGTTGTCGTACAACGGCGAAAGCATCGTGAAAACATACACGATCACAGTGAAAGCAATCGAGTACAATTTGTATTATATTGACCACGAAAATGGTTCGACGGCAGGTGCGTTTAACAGCGTTTCATCGTCAGCCACTTATTCGGTTGCATACATAGATGAAAAAGGGTACGTAGGCAAAATTCACCGTGCACAGTCGAGCGACGCACTAGGTGACCTTTATAAAGGCACGGGCACCGATAGTGAGTTATTTGCCGATTTAAAAGAAGGCGTATCGGTTGTGGGCATTGATATGGCATGCGACGATACAACGGATGCGAGGGCGCAGTTTAACTTGAGGGCGGCCGATAACGCAACCATTATTCTAGGATTAATCATTCGAAGCGGCTACGTGGAAGCGGCGAATGCAGGCACATTTACGTTTGGCTCCAAGTCTTTGAAAAGAGTAAAAGATGGCGATTGGACACATATCAATTTGGTTATAAACGCCAATACGTCAATGGTAGATTATTATATAGACGGTGAGTACACCGCGACGAGTGGCCTTGCGGCTTCGATTGCAACGTCACCAGTCTACTATATCAGAACCGACAATAGATCTACGTTGGCGGGTGGTTGTAAAGACTTTGACGTCCTTGTTGACAACATGTTTGTTCATAGTTACAACAAAGAATTGAAACAAGCGTTTAACACCGCGATGAGTGGCATCACGATGCCGGTTACGGTTGCAAAAGAAGGGCAAACCATCCAGAATTTGCCAACCAAAACCGTGGACAATAAGCGCAACATCGTATGGACAACGACGTCAGCGGACGTGGTAAAAATTGGCGAAGGCGGAGATAGCCTTACGTTTGTACCAGCCGAAGCAAACAAAACCGTATCCGTGAAAGCGACGGTTACAGAGATGAATGCAGACTATCCAAACAGCACCATCACATATACAAAAGAATATAGCATCGCCGTAGAGGGTACAAATGCCAAAACCGTTACGGTAAGTGGTACCGTTACGTTAAGCGAAGCACCGGCTACAGATGTAAATGTGGTCATTACAATGCCATCTACAGGCGCAGCACCGATTACAAAAACGGTGACAGTACCAGCGGGTTCTACCTCGGCGACATACTCAATTGCAGACGTACCAGGCGGCGAGTACAAACCAATCACCATCACAAGTAGCGCCACAGGCGATACGACTGGATATAAGATAGGCACGGTGACAGGATTTGCGCCGACAGCAACACCAATCGACAAAGCAACGGGGCTTAATACGTATGCAGTGACCATCGATGCTAATGTGACAGCAAATATCACCTTGAACAAGCTTTATGAATATAGCGTCATGGACACATATTCGGGTACAGCTGGCACACCAAGCTATATGAGTGCAACGCCGCCGACAGGTGCTACAGCAGGGATTGTGCAACCAGGTGCAGCAGGCGTTCCAAGTGGGATTACGTCGGCAGCATACCAGTATAAGAGCCCGAGTGTGACGGCAAACTCGACTGCGTATGTAAACTGGGATATCGATGCCCTTGTGGGACGAGGCACGACCACATCGTTGCCGGATGAATTTGAAATCGGTTTGGATGTGTATGCGGCAAAATCCTCATTGAAATCCTATATGTCATTAACAGATACCATCAATGGCAGTACAATCTATGCAAGAAATGAAGACAGACTTGGCACTAGCGTGAAGTTGGGTGGAACGACAGTTGCTGCCGTCTCAACGGGGGCGTGGTATAAGCATGTGTTCCAGATTAATTTGCGCAAAATGCAAGCAATATGTTCTCTGTATGATGCAAGCGGTAAATTGGTCGGTTCAAACACGGCAACGATTCTGACGACGCCGTCTCAGAAAGCTGTCAAAATCAGATTCCAAGCCGAACAAGGCTTGAATGGTACACCACAGGGCGAAGAACTGTATTTTGACAACGTGTATATGAAATACAAAGAGGTCAAAGGCGTACAAAGTATACCAAACATCATCTATGGAGCAGCATCTGCTGACATGGTTCAACTTTTTGAAGAAGAGCAACCAGACACAGACCTTGTGATTGTACCGGCAGAAGAACTTCCAAGTGAGGTGGTTCAACCTGATACAGACGTTGTAATTGTGCCGGCGGAAGAACTTTCAAGCGAAGCACCACAAGGAACAGACGCCATAGATAAAGAAGCGGCGGTAACGCCAGCACCAGAATCAACACCCGCACCAGATGACAAGGCGCGTGACGGTGAGAAAATCGTGCTGGATGTGAAGCAACCTTCTGATACCAACGTAGAAGAAGCCGAGTAACAGGGATAGAACGAAAGGAAAAGTGAGAGGGAGTACCACGACCTGTTGGGCGTGGTACTCTCTTTTTCATTACATAAATAAAGACTTTATGGTATACTGTCTTCGTGACGAAATATAGCAATCGATAAAGTTTGGGATCAAGACCTTTTCAAAGGGATTGCGGGTGGTGGGCGGAGCCCACGGTCTTATCTTTTTATCAAATGGAGGAAAATAGAGAATGGGAAAATCACTTGTTTTGGCAGAAAAACCATCTGTTGCAAAGGATATTGCGCGGGTACTGGGTTGTAAGGGTGGCGCGGGCTTCATGGAGGGCAGCAAGTACGTGGTCACATGGGCGCTGGGTCACTTGGTGACACTGGCAGACCCCGATCATTATAACCCCCAATACAAAAACTGGGACTTGAACGTGCTCCCGATTATACCAAAAAAAATGGAGCTCGTTGTCATTAAAGAAACGAGCAGACAATATGGCATCGTCAAGTCACTGTTGACAAGAGGCGATATCACAGACATTATTATCGCCACAGATGCAGGGCGTGAAGGCGAATTGGTCGCGCGTTGGATATTAGAAAAATCGGGCGTGAAGAAACCAGTGAAGCGGCTGTGGGTTTCGTCGGTCACCGATAAGGCGATTAAAGATGGATTTAATAATTTGAAAGACGGCAAGCTGTATGTGGATTTATATAATTCTGCAAAATCAAGGGCAGAAGCCGATTGGCTTGTGGGCATTAACGCGACACGGGCATTGACGACAAAATTTAACGCCCAACTGTCCTGTGGACGGGTGCAGACGCCGACCCTTGCGATTATCGATGCCGTAGAGGAAAGCATCCGTACGTTTCGGCCACAAAAGTTTTATGGCATCGAAGCGGCGGCAGAGGGCATTTCGTTTACATGGCAAGAGCAAAAGAGCAAATCCTATCGGACGTTTGACAAAGAATTTGGCGACAAAGTGTTGGCCGATCTGAACGGAAAAAATATTGAGATCAAAGAGATCGAGAAGCAAGTGAAAAAGGTGTATCCGCCAAAATTGTACGACCTAACCGAACTACAGCGGGATGCAAACAAGCGGTTTGGCTTCTCGGCAAAAGAAACGCTGTCGATTATGCAACAGTTGTACGAGCGCCACAAGGTACTCACCTATCCAAGAACCGATTCAAGGTATTTGACGACAGATATTGTCGGTACGTTGGGGGACAGATTGAAAGCGATATCGGTGGGCGACTATGGCAAATTGGCAAACCGCGTCAACAGAAGCCAAATCAAGCTTGGCAGTAATTTTGTCGACAACAGCAAGGTGTCAGACCACCACGCCATTATCCCGACGGAGCAATCCGTGTCTTTAGAAAAGTTAAACAGCAACGAGAGAAAGGTATACGACTTGGTTGTGCGGCGGTTTTTGACGATGTTCTTCCCACCGAGTGAGTATGAAGAAATGACAATCAAGGCAGTCATAGGCAAGGAGATTTTTTTGGCGCGAGGCAAAAAAATGTTGGTGAAGGGTTTTAAAGAGGTGAGCGACTACAGCGAAACCGTAGAAACAGATGCCGCCTCCGACTTAAAAGATCAAACCATCAAAGACATCAAGAGAGGCACGTTTAAGGTGACAGGCTTAAAACAAACGACAGGGCAGACGACACCGCCTAAGCCATTAAATGAAGCAACACTCTTAACCGCGATGGAAAGTCCATCCAAGTATATGAAAAATCTCTCGAAAGAGCACACGGCGACGTTAAACGAAACAGGCGGTTTGGGCACCGTTGCGACACGCGCCGATATCATCGAGAAGCTATTTGACTCGTTTATGATGGAGAAGCGGGGCAAGGATATATTCTTAACCTCAAAGGGCAGACAGGTGCTCAAACTGGTGCCGCAAGATTTGAAGAAGCCAGAGTTGACGGCGGTTTGGGAACAGCAGTTGACAAAAATCGCAAAAGGACAACAGACGAAGGACAAGTTCGTCGGTGAAATTATAACGTACACACAAAAAATCATCGGCGAAATCAAAGCGAGCAGTGAGCAGTACAAACATGACAACATGACCTTCAACAAATGCCCCGATTGCGGCAAAAACATGTTAGAAGTCAAAGGAAAAAAAGGCTTGATGCATGTATGCCAAGACAGAGACTGTGGCTTTAGAAAAACAGTAACCGTGATGACAAACGCAAGGTGTCCGCAGTGTCACAAGCGAATGGAACTCGTAGGGGATGGCGACAACAGAAAGTTTGTATGTCTTTGTGGATTTAGAGAAAAGATGGCGGCGTTTGAAGAGAGACAGAAAACCCAAGCCAATCAAGTTTCGAAAAATGAAGTGGGCAAATTTTTAAAAGAGCAGCAGCATGTGGATGTGAAGAACAATGCGCTTTCAGAGGCGCTAAAAGGGTTTAAATTCGACTAAAAGAGTAAACAAAAAGACGCTTGCAAACCAAGCGTCTTTTTGTTTACTCTTTTTCTCTCTTTGCCATGGTTCACATGTTTTTCAAGTGGTCAATAATCGAAGCGGGGGTCAAGACATCGCCGTCAATCGACAAAAAACGTTCTCGTTCAGACATATCGCCCAAGTAGTGGGCGTCTGAAGACTGAATATACGAAAAGCGCTCTAGGTAAGGGTTCGACTTCATGTACGTCGTCGGGACGACATGCTTCGAATACTCCACCAGTCGGATGCCCAATTCTTTTGGAAAGAAGCCAAGATTGGACAAAATGCTGTAAGACGTTCGGTCGATGTGGGCGGGGATGGCGATGCCGTCGTGGAAATGCACCAACTCGAAAATTTTTTGTATATCCAAGTCCACCGCCGTCAGAAGTAAATTTTCTTTAAAGCCTGTGATCTCATCAAAGGCATCGTAGTAAACTTGACGCCCAAAGATGTCTTCACGGTTTGGTATCTTGGGAAGCTTTTCGTCTATTATTTTTTCGAAGGCCAAAGCGCCGTCTAACTCTTTAAACAGGCAAACGACATGAATTTCTTCGCTCGTCTCTACTTCCATGCCGGGCAGAACGAGTAAATCGCAGGGCATGTTTTTCGCCACCTCCATCACGGCTTTTACATTGCCGCAGGTGTTGTGGTCGGTAATGGCGATGGCGTCGAGTTCTTTTATAAGCGCCATGTTGACGATGTTATTAGGCGTCATGTCTTCATCGCCGCAGGGGGAAAGGGCGGTATGGATATGAAAATCGAAAAAAATGTTTCGCATCATGGATGCGCCCTCTCATACAAAACAAATTCTTTGACCATGTCGAAGGTGGTGCGGGAGGTGGTCAAAATGGGGACGCCTTCCAGTTCGGCGCGCTTGATGGTATCATCTGCGACCTTCACATTCTCAGACACGATGATACAGCTGATGTTCGCGAGTACGGCCACAGCCACGATGTTAAGCTGGCCATGAATCGTAATCCAGGCACAGCCCGCCTCGGCTTTGTCCATGACAAAACTAAGCAGATCGCCGATGTGGACACTGCTGATTTTGTTGTCGATGTGGGAGGCACCAGCCACCACTTTTAGTTCGAATAAGTCGATTGCGTCGGAAACAGTAAGATCAATCATGGGACGCCTCCTTCCTACGAGAGAGAGATTGGGGCAGTTTGTGGGCAAGCGATAACATTTCTTCTGCAAGGCCAAACATCTCGGCTCGAAGCATAAAGATACAGTCTTCGAGTTGAGCCTCGCCTCTCACGATATCCTCTGCGAGTGCATTACAAGTGGGTGCACCGCAAGAGCCGCAGTCGATGAGCGGCAACTTCGCATGAAGGGCACTCATTTCCTCTAGCTTTTGGAGCGCAATATGTATGTCGTCATCGAGTTTTAACACATCAATCGGCTCGATTTTTTCTGTAAATTCAAAATCAATGTCATGGTTTGGGTAGCGAAGATCGCGCCGCTCGCTGAGAGGTAGCTTTTTAACAAACTCCATTGATTTTCTAAAATTATTTTTGGCAACAAAACAGTTTTCGACCGTAAGGGGGCCACCGATGCAACCGCCCGTGCAAGATAACGCTTCGATGAAGTCAATGTCGTCCAATTGACCATTTTCGACCGCCTCCAAAACGCTGATGATATTTTCAACACCATCCACGCTGATTGCATTGTCCATCTTTAGATTTTTGGATTCTCCGCCGGGGGCGGCCCACTCGATGCCATTATGGGTAGAGGCGGTAAGCTTTTCGGGCACTTGTATCGATTTTATGTTAGACAAGATGCGGGTATATACCTCTTGAAACGAAATGACACCATCGACATACGATGTTTTTATGCCCATCGGGCATTGCACATTGCTTGCCTTGGCACCACAGGGGCTGATAAAAAAAACGCCGATTTCCTCCGGACGTAGGTGCTCTGTTTCCGTAACATATTCTTTTGCCAGTCTGGCGGCAACCTCCATGGGGGAGAGTATAGGCAAGATATTGGGGATAAGAGACGGAAACCGCATACAAATAAGCCGAACCGTAGCCGGACAGGCTGAAGAAATCAGTGGTTTTTTTGTTGTGTGAACCTTTTCATAAAGAATAGAATAACGGGTCACGATCTCCGCTGATTTTGAAACCTCAAACACGTCATCAAAATCGAGATGCTTGATGGCTGTCAAAATCAAATTGGTGTCAGATATATGTTTAAATTGGGAAAGGATAGAGGGCGCAACGAGTGCGACCTTGTACTTGTAGTTGGCAATGCGGCTGATGGGATCAGTCGTTGCTTGTTTGGCATGGGAACTGCACACACGTATGCACATACCGCAATCGATACATTTGGCGCTATTGATGACCGCTTTGCCATTTCGAACGCGAATGGCTTCTGTGGGGCAACGTTTGATGCAATCGGTGCAACCGATGCATCTTTCTTCAATTAAACGAACAGAGTTACATTGATTTTGCAAAATAACCACCTCTATCAATTTATATGGACTTCGGTTTGATCATGCTTTTAAATTGACGACCAATTCGACCGTCGTGCCAACGCCTAGTTCAGATGTAATGTGCATAAAATCAGAATTTTTTTTCATGTTGGGCAAGCCCATGCCTGCGCCAAACCCTAAATTCCGAACGGCATCGGTGGCGGTAGAATATCCTTCTTGCATGGCTTGTTCGATGTTTGGTATACCGGGTCCTGTGTCTTTTAAGACGATTCGGGCTTGTTCTAGTTCGATCTCTACGTCGATCGTGCCGCCATTGGCATGAATCACCATGTTGATCTCGGCTTCATACATCACAATGGCAATTTTTCGGATGAGCGGGGAGGCAATGCCCAGATGTTTGAGCACTTTTTTAACGTCGCCAGAGGCTTCGCCAGCCAAAACAAAAGCATCACCCTGTACGTTATAATGTAGCTTGATCATGTTTTTTCTTCCCCCTGAGCCCGTTCGAATAAAGCAACCCGCAGGCCATATAAAGGGGGCGCTCGGTTCTCAATATGACGATGTCTTTCTTCTTTGCCAGTTCGATTACTTCGTCGGTGGGCATCTTGCCGCGCACGAAGACGATGGCGGTAATGTCCATCATTTCGGCTGTTCGAATGACTTGTGGGTTTACAAGCCCTGTCAGCAATACGCCGCGGCTACGGCCAAAAGCAAGAACGTCGCTCATAAGGTCTGAACCACAGGCAACGGTGACTTCTGTATCCAGGGCGTTTTCATGGGCAAGGCATTCTGCCTCTAATATGGTACATATTTCGCTAAGCTTCATTATAAAAAGCACTCCTTCTTTGATTTGATGCAGATTTCGTGGGTCATTGGTTAGGAAACAGGTTCGGTTAAATCGTAAAAAAGCTTATCCAGGCAAATGAATGAACGGATACCGTTCCTGACAGAGGGTGAACCGCTGTCCTTCGATTGTGTGTGGATAAGCTTCTAATGCGATATACTAAAAAAAATCAAAACATCATATTGACCAATGCGCCGTCACGATTCATTTTATCTTTTTGCATAAACATGCCAACCTGGTCTAAAATGTCGCCTTTCTTTTTGTCAGACACAGCATCGCCAAAGTCAAGGTCTTCTACTCTCGATTTTGCATTGAGCTGGTTGGTTTCGGCGACTTCGTTGCTTGTAATCGTATAGTCGAGTTTGTTCATCACGGCACCATGATCAGACATTTGCGAAGAAACGTTATCAAGGGCGTGATCAATGCTGCCAACGTCAAAGTTACCGGTGACATCAAAGTCACCGATGCCGAGGCTATCTAAGGCAGACGAACTGTCGCCTTGGTTTAAAACGTTTTTGGTGTTAAATTGTGTGCCGTTTAATGTGTCGGCAATGCCTTGTTTAATCTGGTCGACTTCTGTTTGGATATTCTTTTTGTCGTTGTCGGTTAAAAACGAATTCGACGCATGTAATGCCAAGTCACGCATACGCGTTAAGCCATCCTGCACACTGGCAAGACCGCCTTCGGCTGTCTTGTGCATGTTTTGAGAATCTTGTGCGTTGTTGGTTTCTTGGTGCAGACCATTTGCACTGCTTGTTAGCTTTTGGGCAATGGCAGACCCCGCCGCATCGTCTGCGGCGCTGTTGATTCGCTTGCCGGTAGAAATGTGAGAGCCGTAATAATTACTATTGATTTTGTTACCAATTCCGTCCATCTAAATCCCTCCTATATCGTGTCCCAATCACCTCTGTGCAACGCGCCTTCCAATAGCAATTCAGAAAAATTGTTTTGGCGAAGCGCCTCATACAAAACAACGGCAACAGCATTTGACAGATTCAAAGAACGGTATGCCGCATGCATGGGGATCCGGATGCAAGTATCTGGATGATCCATCAATATTTCTTCTGGAATGCCGCGGCTTTCTTTACCAAACATGATGAAGCTGTCTTTGTCATACGTCACTTCGGTGTATACTTTTCTTGCTTTTGTGGTGGCCATAAAAATGCTGTGGCCATGATGCACAGAGATAAAATGTTGAAAGTTCTCATAATAATGCACATCTAAATCGTTCCAATAATCCAAACCAGCGCGCTTGATTGCCTTGTCGTCAACCGAAAACCCGAGTGGCTTGATGAGGTGCAAGGAAGAACCGGTGGCAACACAAGTTCTTCCGATATTTCCGGTGTTTAAAGGTATTTCAGGTTCAAGCAAAACAATGTTCATAAAAAACCTCGATTATAGTTTATACTTCTTCCACCCAAACGTTAATCTCAAAAACCTCGCCGCTTTTTAAAATCAGGGGGATCACCATTAGTTTGGTGGAGGGCAATTGACTGTTGAGATCGGTGGCACCTGTCAAAAACTTAGGCGGCGTAATGTCGATGCTCTTGCCTAAACCAGAAAACAAGGTGGCAACATTACCCGATATAATATTGGCAAGCTCACTGACGGCACTCATCGTCATTTCATTAATCTCGTCTACAGGCATCCCCATCATCATTTGGGAAGCCAAATAGCACGTTACGGATTCGTTCATTGTGTATGCGACAAAACCTTTTGGGTTGCCCACAATGCCAACGAGCACAGAGATCTCATCTTTATAGGGGGCAGCTTTCAAATAAACCTTCCCAAGGCTTGCTTGCTCGTTGCACACCATCGAAAGAACACTCTGTGCACCCTGCATAAATGGGTTAATAAATTCGGCCTTCATTTTTATAATCACCTTTTTCAAACTAAATTTATGTAGAACTAAGTGTGTCCTTCATTTGTGACACGAAACGTAAGCAAGTAGAAGAATATACAAGAACTATCAACTTAAGAACGTCCAAATCATAACGATCAATTTGCGCGCAAATTTAATCGTTATGATTTTCCCGTTCCTTACACTACAACTAGATATATTCTAACATATATTTTTGCACATAACAATAAAATAAACATAATATTAAAAAAAT
>JAVBJY010000053.1:0-3301 GCA_031546735.1 Eubacteriales bacterium | reverse complement strand
ACATAATTGCCTTGCAAAAACGAAAGCCTGGAATCATCGTCTTTAAAATAAAGCGTGTCTCTCATATTCTTTGGCATTTGATCGATAAAACAAAAGATGCATTGATTGGAACAGCGCCTCACATCATCCATCAGACCGCTTTCAAATACAATGCCCAAATCCTCGTACTCGTCTTTTTCTATTTCGAGTACCCACTCTTCGCCGTCCGGTTTTTGAACGGTCACCTCTACGTAGTCGTCTGCGACTAGATACCGGTAGTCAAGAACATCTTTGATGGTGCTCCCATTGATATCTACTAAAATATCACCAGGCTCGATGCCCATTTCTTCGGCAATGCTCTCTGCCAAAACCTTGATTACAACATTTTTCAACCTCTATACACTCCTAACGCAGTTCTAAAAGCGCCGCCAAAGACCCTCTCTCGTTACCCATCGCCCGATGCGAGAAAAATTCATTCGGGTTGCATTTTGTACAAATGTGTGCCATTTCTATATTCTCTTCGGGGACAGATGCCTCCATCAAGAGACGCTTATGGATCGCTTGCATATCAATTTTGTATTTCCCTTCTACCGAGTCCGGCACGATATAGTCTGCCGCAAAGGGGATGTTTTTTTCAAATTCGTGAACAACAGGCGCGTCCACTTGAAAGCAACAAGCGCCGATAGAGGGGCCGATGCCAACCAGTACATCTTGGGGCTTTGTGCCATATTCGTCGCACATCTTTTGAAGCGTTTTGATGCCGATTTGCCTGACGCAACCCCGCCAGCCCGCATGGGCAAGCGCAATGACCGCCCGCACCGGGTCTACAAAATATAACGGCACACAGTCTGCATAAAACGTCGTCAGCACGATGTTTTTTTCATCCGTCACGAGACCGTCGGCACTTTTGATATCGCTCTCGCGAAACAACCCTTTGCCGATGTCTTCTTTTGATGCGGTATACACAACATCTTCGTGAATCTGGGTAGAAAACACGATGTTGGCCGCCTCCATATGCAGGGCGTCGCAAAGGATGCGAAAGTTCTCTCGTACATTTTCTTTTGTATCGTTTCGAAAATGTAGATTCATCGACTCATAACAGCCGATGGATACGCCGCCCTTCCTTGTCGAAAAGCCGTGATTCACCAACTCTCGAATCGGTTCAAAGATTTCAAATTGATACGCCTCGACGTCACCGCATACCACTTTTTTCATCGCCATCTCCTCCTCTACCTCGTCTAAAATGCGTTCACAAGATGGTTAATCTCGTCGTTTAAAATCTCAACGACGTCAAATCTAAAATCTCGATTGGTTAGGTTGTTCTTTTGGATATAAAACATGGCAACCTGCCGGATCGTTTTTTGTTTGGCTTTCGAAACGGCTTCTCGCGGGTAGCCGTATGCTGTGCCGCTTCTAAACTTCACCTCTATAAATACAACATACTGTTTGTCCTTCGCAATAAGATCTATTTCGCCAAGGGCACACGAAAAATTTTTAGCGAGAAGCGAAAAGCCCTTCTGCTGTAAAAAATCCCACGCCGTCTGCTCACCTTTTGCCCCCACTGCCCGATTATTTTGCATGGCGTCTCATTTCCTCGATGCGGTCTAGGTCGCTCACGAATAACAAAACTTGTGCCACCACTTCATACAGCTCTGGCGGGATGTTGTCGCCCAAATCGATTTTGGTCAGTTCTTCTACAAGGCTCGCGTCTTGGTAAACAGGGATATCGTTTGCGTCCGCTTTTTCTAATATCTTGTCGGCCACAAACCCCATTCCTTTTCCCACGATTTTGGGCGAAACATCCTCGGGATTATAGGTGACGGCGACAGCCTTGGTTTTTTTCTCTGTTTTCTCCATGCCACGCACACTCCTCTCTGGCTTGCTCATACCCGCATGTCAAACGAATATCGCTTGACTGTCTCTTCGGGCTCGTCCGTTTTGAACGCTTTGAGTAGATTGAAGGGTTTGTCTTTCTTTGTATCTATCGTATGGTACGTGATTTTTGAAGAAATCACAAGCCTTTTTTGTTTGAGAATAGCCAACCACTTGCCGATGTTGGTCGAAATCAACGTTTCAACTTCTTTGTTACGTACGTGAAATTGAAGGGCAACGGTATCGTTTGTTTTGGTCAGGTGCACTTCTATATGCCCCAACGCCACTGTGTCAAGGGTAAGGCACAGGTTCATGTTCGCTTTCGTAGCTTTCAGATTTTTGCCGTCTTTCACTATATACAGGTTCGCCTGAAAGAGTTGCCCGTTTAAGTGCATCGGCAACTGTAAAAACTGTTTGTGCCTTTGAATGTGGTTCATAAACCGTATGCTATCTTGCACCCGATCCAGTATTTGGCACAGATCTTTGTAATCCGAATCTGCCAGCAACCGGCGCGCATGAGACGCAAACGAAAAGAGCCGCTTGTAATAATCGGTCACATGCGAAAGCCCCGTCGCGTCTTGCAGCGGCAATGTCAGTGAAGCCAAAAACTCTTTTTTTGTCGTCGGCACATGTTCTGTTGAAACCAAGGAAAGGATTGCCTGTTTTGCAGGGCCATCCTCTGGCAACGCCCACACCATGTCTGCCACGGCACGTAGCGTGTTTAACAGGTGGTTGCCGTCTGCTAGCACCATGTCTAACATATGCACATACGTCGGGTCGGTCGGAAAGTCTTCCTTCATACAAAACATCGTTTTGTCAAGGTCGCCACTCGTATATTTGAAGAACAACGCGTTGTTGATTGTGTGCTTATCGACTGGCATCTTGTTCTCGATTAGCGCATTCACCAGTTCAAAATTCTCTTTGACGAGGGGCATGTTACAGCTTAACAATATTTCTTTTGTGAAGTTTGAGAACCCTTTTGTATTGGCGTCTGTGCCCTTGACGAGTTCCAACACGATATGCCCCTTGCCATCATTTTCTTTGATCAAAAACTGGGCATATTGTCCGATTCGTGCCTCGGGCACGACCAATGACCGGGCATTAAAGCTACTGCCGTCACCCAATTTTAAAACAACCAGATCGGGCTTGATGTCGGCAATGATGGCGGTAAACCGTTCGCCCGCCAAAAGGCTTGTAAATTCTCGCACGTTGGCGGGGTCTGTGTTGGTCGCCATGTCGGTTCAGTCCTTTCTCAATGGGTCATGGGGTCATGATGTTTTTTGTAAAGCTTCGGCGATGGATCGGGCAAAGCCCATGCGCCTTGATGGCGTCTATATGCTTTTTCGTTCCGTATCCTTTGTGGGCGTCAAAGCAGTAGGAAGGATACAGTTCGTGAAACTGCACCATCATCCGGTCTCTCGTAACTTTCGCGATGATGCTGGCGGCGGCG
>JAVBJY010000041.1:0-5904 GCA_031546735.1 Eubacteriales bacterium | reverse complement strand
ACCTATCTTCGATTATTTTATAAACGGTAAATATGGAACGCGAACGGCATAACCAGTGTCATCATATTGATAGGCTGTGCCCTCCAAAAAATCTTTTTTCAATGCTGCATTTTGAGCCATGGCAAAAATCGCCTTTGCCATTCCGTCTGCATCTTGCAAAACAGTACCTGTCATTTGTCCATTTTTAATCAGGCTTTGTGCTTCTCTCGTGGCATCGACACCAAAAACGGGCACGTATTTTGCAGAACCATCGTTGTAGCCATTGCTTTGCAGTGCTTTTATGGCACCAATCGCCATGTCATCATTGTTTGAAACGATGCATTCGATGCTATCACCAAATTGTGCCAACAGCTTTGAGACTTCTGTGAACGCTTGGCTTGCATCCCATGCACACATGGTGTCTGCCAGTTGTTCTGTCTCAACGCCGCCTTCGTTAACGGTTTGGATCGAGTATTTCGTTCGCGCTTCCGCCTCTATGTTGCCATCGTCACCTTTCAGCATGATATACTGTATTTTTCCGTCATGATTTTTATCATACGGGTTATGTTTCCATGCGTCGAGGATGAGCTTGCCTTGGAGAACGCCTGCCTCCGATGGAACCGTTCCGACATAACGAGCACGGTCATAGGATTTCATTACGTCTTCGGGCGGTTCTCTATTAAAAACGACAACCGGTATCCCCGCCGATTTTGCCTGTTCGAACACGGCTTGCGCCGCCGTCACGTCTACAAAATTGACAACCAGTACATCTACTTTTTGTTTAATCAAGCTTTCAATCTGGGCCTCTTGTACCTGTTGGCTGCCCCTGCCATCCATCATTTTTAACGTTACACTTTGTTGACCGTTGCCTTCTTTCTCTAATGCTTGGCGCACAGAAGAAATATAGGTATCGTCATATTTATAAATCAACACACCAATTGAGACATGGCTATCAGAAAATGGCGTGTGCATCGCATCGGACGTAGGTGCCAACACGGTAGCCCTTGCACTGGGCGCAACGCCTTCTGTTGATCGTTTATCAGAACAAGCGCCCATAAGACCCAGACAAAAAAACGCAAAAAATAGAAAACAGCCCCTTCGTTTCAGCATATAAATCCTCCCCGATTTAGCGTGCCTGAAAGTTATCCTTTTGTATACCATTGTTTCTCATTATAACACATACATATAAAATAAAAAAGCACCTAATGTAAAAGTGAATACAGAAAACATTGTGGTCAGTAGCAGAATATTCAACGAGAGCTTGGCATCGCCCTCCATGTTCACCGTCATGATATAACTGCTGATTGCTGTGGGTGCCGCGTACATTACAAAGAGCACGACCAAGTCCTCTCCGTTTAATCCAACCAGCATGCCAATCGGCAGAAAAATGAGTGGCAACACAATCAGTTTGATGGCCGTTGCCATAATGGCAAGCTTTGCCTTCGCCCTACATTCTTTTGGCTCGATCGATCCACCGATGGCAATGAGTGCCAGTGGCGTTGCCAGGTTGCCCATATAGCCAATGGGCGTCAGCAGAACCGTTGGCAACTTGATCTGAAAAAATGAAAACACAAGCCCTGCCGCTATACCAATAATGAGCGGGTTCTTGATGATGTTTTTGCACGCAGTTATAATCATACGATTGTCGCGGTTTCCGGATGTGACGGTCAGCACGATCACGGACAAAACATTATAGATGGGGATGATAAACGTAATAACGAGAAGCCCCTTGCCTGTATCCATGTCACCCAAAATATTGGCGACCAGCGGCAGACCTACGATGGCGTAGTTCCCGCGGAAGGAACCTTGTACAAACGCGCCCACCGATTTTTTGTCCTTGATAAACAGCGCGGCAAAAAGCCAGAGCAACAAAAAAATAAGAATCGTCGAGAAGACCGCATAGGCAATAAACCGCCCGTCAAACATCTGGTGAAAATCCGAATTGTATAAATCACGAAACAACAACATCGGCAATGCAAAGTTAAACGCGATTGCATTCATATGCCCAATGGATCGATCGTCCGAAAGTTTTCGCCGTCGTATGATGTACCCCAAAAATATGACAACAAAAATCGGCACCACTGCATTCACACTCAACATAAAATTATAAAGTATCATTCAAATCCTCATCCCTTATTTTGCCCTGTTATATTGCTGGCGATAAGCCTTCCATCTTATCCATACCGATGTGAATAACTTATCCACAGTTTTTTTATAGAAATATCCCTTTAATCACACACAAATATGCGTTGTACACAGCTATATGCACTTATCAACATCCACTCGTCCACATTTCGAGAGGTTATGAACAAAAAGGTGCAAAAAAGGTGCCTCAAATATGTGCGTACATATTGAGACACCTTTTTTTGTTCACAATGTTGTGTAAATCCTTATCTTACCAACCAACCGCCGTCAACCGCCAATATATGACCGTTTACATAATCGGATGCTTTGCTTGCCAAAAATACAACTGTACCCATGAAATCATATGGATGACCCCAACGCTCTGCTGGGATTCTGCTTAAAATTTCATCACTTCTTGTTTCGTCTGCACGGATTGGCGCTGTGTTTGCCGTAGCAACATAGCCCGGTGCAATGGCGTTGATTTGAATATTTTTGCCTGCAAGTTCGTTAGCAAATGCTTTTGTGATACCAGCCACGCCATGTTTTGCTGCTGTATAAGAAGGCACAAATTTTCCGCCTTGGTATGACAACATGGACGCAATGTTGATAATTTTACCGCCGCCCTGCTCAACCATCACCTTCGCAACTGCTTGGCTTAGGTAATAAACAGAGTTCAAGTTTACGTCAAGCACTGCTTTCCAATCGTCTGCTGGGTATTCAAGAAGAGGATGACGTTTGATGATGCCGGCATTGTTTACAAGGATATCAATTCTGCCGTATACCTTTTTACAAGCCTCTACCACCTTTGGAATACTATCTTCCTTGCTAAGATCAGCTTGGAAAAATTCTACACGTCTGCCTGTGCTTTCGATTAATTCTCTTGTTTCATCCCAGTCGGTGTTGTAGGTCACGATAAATACATCGGCACCTGCATTTGCCAAAGCGACTGCATACCCTTGACCAAGACCTGTGTTGCCGCCTGTTACAATTGCAACTTTTCCGTCTATTCTAAAAAAATCCATTGAAAATTCTTTAACTGAATTCATACTCGACCTCCTAATTAAATTTATCTCAAATCAGATGTTTTGATATGATCCATATCTGTAAACGTCTGATTTTCACCAACCATGCCCCAAATAAATGTATAATTTTTCGTACCGACACCAGAATGAATCGACCAGCTTGGTGAAATCACCGCTTGTTCGTTGTTCATCACGATATGTCTTGTTTCGTCTGGTGTACCCATCATATGAAACACAACATTGTCGCCTGTGATGTCAAAATACAAATACACTTCCATACGTCTTTCGTGCGTATGGGCGGGCATTGTGTTCCAAACACTGCCGGGCTCAAGCACTGTCATACCCATTACAAGCTGACAGCTTTCAAGAACAGCCGGATGCACATATTGATTGATGGTTCTTTTGTTGCATTCTTCATCGGTGCCCATCGGTACCTTGTTGGCTTTTTCAAGATTGACAAGGGTCGTTGGATACGTTTTGTGCGCAGTCGCACTGTTCATATAAAATTTAGCTGGTTTGGAGGCGTCTTTTGATGTAAAGCAAACTTCCTTTGTGCCCATTCCAACGTAGATACCGTCTTTTTCGTCTAAGTCGTAGCTTGTTCCGTCAAGAACGATCGTGCCTGCGCCACCGATATTGATAACGCCCATTTCACGTCTTTCAAGGAAGAAGTCGCAACCCAACTCTTTGCTACCAACAAGAGACAAAGGGGCTTTCGTCGGAACGATGCCGCCTATGATGATGCGGTCGATATGGCTGTATACCAACTTCAATTCGCCCGGCACAAATAGGTCTTCGATTAAGAATTGGTCTCTCAATTCTTCTGTATCATAAAATTTTGCATCATTGTAGTGACTTGAATATCTTGTCTCCATTTCCATTTTGCAAATCCCTCCCTATCTTTGAACTCTACCAGAACCGTCGCCTTTCATAAGCGTTTTTACTTCGCTTATTGTTGCATGGTTAAAATCGCCTTCGATTGTATGCTTGATACAAGACGCCGCTACGGCATATTCGATGATATCTTGTGCAGAGAAATTTTGAAGCGCTGCATAGATCAAGCCGCCGCCAAATGAATCGCCGCCGCCTACTCTGTCTACGATATGGATTGGGTATGTTTTCGAGAAGAAGAAATCGGTGCCGTCATAAAGCATTGCACCCCAGTTGTTGTCGTTTGCTGTGATGCTCTCTCTTAGGGTAATGGCTACTTTTTCGAAATTGAATTTCTCTTTTAATTTTGTTGCCACTTCTTTGTAGCCTTCTTTGTTTAATTGGCCACCATGAACGTCTGTGCCAGAAGATTTGATGCCGAATACTTTTTCTGCATCTTCTTCGTTTGCGATACAAACGTCAACATATTCCATAAGCTCGCCCATTACGTTGCCAGCTTCTTCTGTTGTCCATAGATTTTTTCTGTAGTTTAAGTCACAGCTTACTTTTACGCCAAGTTCTTTTGCTGCTTTACAAGCGGCCAAAGTCACTTCTGTTGCGCTCTTGCCGAGGGCTGGTGTGATGCCTGTAAAATGGAACCACTCTGCGCCTTTGAAGATTTCTTTCCAGTCAAAATCGGCAACTGTTGCTTCTGCGATAGACGAATGTGCTCTATCGTATACAACTTTGGATGCTCTTTGAGATGCGCCTTTTTCTAGGTAATAGATACCCACTCTTTCGCCGCCGCGAACGATGTTTGCTGTATTCACGCCATATTTTCTAAGGTCATTGATGGCAGCTTGTCCAATTGGGTTGTCTGGTAATTTTGTAACGAACGCTGCATCTATGCCATAGTTTGAGAGAGACACGCTTACATTTGCCTCGCCGCCACCATATGTAGCCTCAAATACATCTGTCTGATTAAATCTTAAATATCCTGGAGGTGCCAATCTCAACATGATCTCACCAAAACATACTACTCTACTCATAAAAAAAATCCTCCTTAAAAGTTTTCGCTTCATATTATGCCGCTTTGGGGTTTAAGGTTTATAGATCGTGCGCACACAAAACCCCAAAGCGACATACGAAACTCATTGTCATTTACAGATTATACTATATTTTAGTAATCTTATCAATACAATTTAAGGAAATCGTAGGCGAAAATTTCCTGCTCCTCTGGTTTTTCGACTTTGTTTTTGTGTGAAAACACTTCTTGACAACTGCTGTTCGATTGAGTACAATCTTCGAAAAGGCTGTGACGAAGAGGAGTAAATTGATATCATCCATCAGAGAAAAACATTGGGCAAGATTTTTTGTTCGCTGGGAGATGTTTGGGGTGCATACGATTGAAGGTAGCTTTTGAGCCTGTCTGCTGAATTTGAACCGATAAGCAGACACGTTGACGGCGTTAACGTTCTTTTAAGTGCTTGTATTTTTTCTGCAAGAATTAAGGTGGTACCACGATGCTTTCGTCCTTTTGTATAGGATGTGGGCTTTTTTTATTTTATTTTAAGACTAAATTTGGGAGGACTTGTATATGAAGAAACAACTAGAGAAAAATTATGAACCGTCCACCATGGACGACGCCATTTATAAAAGATGGCTTGCCAAAAAATATTTTCATGCCGAAGTGGATAAGACAAAAAAACCGTTTACCATCGTTATTCCCCCGCCAAACATCACGGGGCACTTGCACATGGGGCATGCGCTTGACAACACCTTGCAAGATATTTTGATCAGATGGAAACGCATGCAAGGCTATAACGCCCTTTGGATGCCGGGCACAGACCATGCCAGCATCTCCACCGAATTAAAAATCGTCGAGAGCATGGCAAAAGAAGGCATCACC
>JAVBJY010000238.1:0-3236 GCA_031546735.1 Eubacteriales bacterium | reverse complement strand
TTGCTGGTGCGGTTGTCGTAGATGAAAAGGTTGTCGTCGACGGCAATATCATTACATCTAAAGCCGCTGGAACGGCAATGGATTTTGCCCTTGTCCTTTTACAGCTCTTAAAGGGCGATGAGATGGCGATAAAAGTAAAATCAGAAATATTTTTTTTGGAAGACACTGTACAAGCAAGCGACGATTGAAATGGGAGGTGACGGATGATATGGCTTTTGAACAACGTAATTGCAAAAAATGCGGACGTGTGTTTACATACATCAATTCTTTTTTGTGCCCCATATGTTATTCGGCCGATGAAGAAGCTTTCATTAAGGTACGAGATTTTTTGCGGGAATTTCCGGGCAGTAAGCTCGAAGAAGTATCAGAAGCAACCGGTGTAAGCTCACGAATGATTAAAAAATTTCTGCGAGAAGAACGGCTGGAAATCTTAGATCAAATGCAGTATTTCCTAGATTGTTTAAAATGTAAACAGCCAATCCGTTCGGGTAAATATTGTGATAAATGTGTACTGACCATTGGTGGAAATGTAAAAGAAATATTTGTAAAAGAAGAACCAGAAGCGATTTTAGAGCGCGCGAGCATGCACTACGCATCTCAAAAAATGAGGTTAAAATTAGAAGGCGGACTAGAAAATAGAATTGAAAATAAGCCAGAAAATAAGTTAACGTTCCGAGATAAGTGATAGCGGGCAAAGAAGCACAAAGGGGTAGCGTCTCAAAACGCAAACATATGCATTTTGAGACGCTACCCCTTTGTGCTTCTCTACTGCTTTACTTTAGATGAGTAGCCAACACCCTGATGGCAGAATCGTTGATTAACAACTCACCATGTTCTTTTAAATAATATTTAGAAACCACATTTGATGCATGTTTCTGCCCATATTCAGACAGCACGGTCTCTAGTTCTTCCATCTCGACCTTGTCGTCGGAATTGTCGTTTTGTAAAATCAAAAAGTACCTTTTTTGATTTTTATATAAAAAGTTGGTGCCGTTAAAATATCCAAACAGGCGGACAGATGCATTTGTGACGTCATCTAGTGTATCAAAGGAGTACACAGAAATATTTTTATCATCATATGTAGAGGTATGTCCAGCATGCGTTGGTGATGCACTTTTTTTGAATTTGCGCGTATCTTTTGTCTGGGGCAATAGGTTGAATTTATTTTCTAAATCGGCAGAACCGTCTACCTTTGAAACGATAATCATAATGCTTTCGGGAGAGACGGGTATCGCCTCTATCATGAGCGGCGCATTTTCTACTTCAAACCCACATTCCATGACGGCTTGCTCCATCATCTCACGAAACAACGCTTGTGTTTTTTCAGAACCGTATGCAAGGTCTGAAATTTTAATATTTCTCTCCATTAGGTCCACTTGGTTTAGCAGAAACTTAACTTTATTTTCACTGATCTTCTCGATTTTCAAAAGCACCACTTCCTTAATTTTTGACATTATGGTTGAAGGTTTCTACAGGTACAGTATAATAAATATATCTTTTGTTGTAAAGAGGATAAATGAGGATTATATTTTTTTACTTGTACTGTTGCATGCTGAATATATAGATTGACAGATTATACAATAAATAATAGAATTATAGGGGAATGAAATGCTTCAGCGCAAGTGGGTGAAAATGAAGCCTCTGTTTGTTTCGGTATACTGTGTTTGGACTTAGTGCTGTGTCACGTTTTAAAGTGACGGCGTATATATAGAGGAGGTGTAACCTTTGGAAGATAAAGAAAACTTGGAAGAGTACAAGGCGCGATCGGATACATCGCCTAGAGATAAATTAAGCGATACATTAGATTTTTATGATGAAAATATGCCACTGTCTGCTGTCGGTCATTTGATGACCGATGTGCGGCACAACGAGGACGAAGCCCCTTCGCACGACGAAGACACAACGACTCGCTACACGGAAGAGAACTCAGAGCCACTGGATTATGACTATGACGATCTTATGATGTATAGCGCAAGCAGATCGCGGGCAAGGCGTAGAACGTCAACCACCGCAAAAAAATCTGTCGAAAAAAGAAAATCGATTTTTCCGAAGTTACCCGCATTTTTTAGTCGACTAAATGCCAAACTGACAGAAGACGGGCATGAGCAAGAAAAACCACTGCCGAAAGTAACCCCGCCTGTAAAACCTGTACATCCTCATGTGATGGTACCGGTTACGCCAGCGCCGGTGCGCCATGAGGCGGCGCACAAAGGATTGCACCACAAGACCACGCCTCCGAAAGAAGCACCACACAAAGAGGCACCACACAAAGAAGCGCCGCACAAAGAGATACCGCACAAAACGGTTCACGTTAAAACAACACCCGTGAAGGCACCGGTCAAACAAGAGCCAAAGGCGCAGGAAGAAAAACCGCATCGTAAGGTTTTGGTGCCTGGCGAGGAACGATACCAACAAATCCATGAGGGCAGTGCCACGGGTGAACACAGAGAAGCTGGCACGTTGCATCATGTACATAGGCGTTTTTCGATAATCAAAGTAATTCTTTTGTTATTTTTGGTTGCCTCTCTGGGGCTGATGTCTGTTTTGTTGGTCAAGTTAAACGATTCGGATCAAAAGCTAAAAGCGGCCAATACAAAAATGGAAGAGTATGTGAATCGAAAAGAGTATGACAAGCTCAAACTAGACAATGAGGCTTTGGGGCAACGGGTGGTCGAATTGGAATCCGAACTTGCGGGTTTAAAAAAACCAGGTTCTGCAAATAATACGAACGTTACAGCGCCAAAAGGAGCCACCGAAAAGGGGTCAAAGCCTTCATCAAATGCAAACCCAGGCACATATACTGTTAAGGCAAACGATAATCTGTGGGATATAAGCAAAAAATATCTCGGAGACGGAAGTTTGTTTCCCCAAATATTAAAAGCAAGCGGATATGATGAAAAGACTTCGTTAAGACCGGGTATGGTCTTGACGATTCCTGATAAGAGCAAACTGAATTGATACGCCCGCACGCATTCGCTTTGATTGTACGGCATCATTGGATTTAGAAATGAATGGGTATCACACTTCCTCTCAAATCAAAATCGATATTCGGCAGAATCGGTTTTTGCCGAATATCTTCTTTATTGCATTCAAAATTCTCTTTTCAAAACATTCCAAACCAAACAGTTATACAAACATTCTGCCAGTAGGAGGCTTTTATGGATATAGAAAGTATGTCATTAATTCAACTCAATGAGCTAGCCAAAGAAAAAGGGCTAAAGAGCATTTCGCAATAC
>JAVBJY010000137.1:0-5296 GCA_031546735.1 Eubacteriales bacterium | reverse complement strand
AAATAATAGACGATTACACTTTGTTTGCACAGCCAAAAGAAATCTATACCGTAAAGGCCAGAACAAGTGGCTATATTGTTTCGATGGATTGTGCGCAGATCGGTCGCGCCGCCGTTGAATCAGGTGCCGGACGGATAAGGAAAACAGATCCCCTTGACTATGCCGCCGGCATCATCATGAAGAAACGGATCGGAGATGCTGTCGTAAAAGACGAGCCAATCGCCGTCATTCATTCCGCCTCTGTCGAAAAATGCAGAGCCGCCGAATCTTTTTTACAAAATGCAATTTGCATTGGGGCTGAAAAACCTGCGGTCGAAAAGCCCATTCTATTGGTCACTTAGTGATATGGAAATGGTTGAAAAAGATGCTCATATATGTTAATATGTCGAAATGAATTGATCGTATCGTCGTATAATGAATCGCAATACAGGAGGAGGTGCATTTAAACTTGAAAGCTTTCATCATTGGCGCTGGTGGATTTGTGGGAAATCATCTGATTCGCCATCTTGAGCAACAAAATTTCACTGTATATAAATCTTACCTAGATTTTGAATATGCTGCGCTCGCGGATAAAACCAATAGTTTCTCCATGGATATTTATAATGCTACACAAGTTGCCGACGTGCTGATGCAAATCAAACCAGACTACATTTATCACTTGGCAGCGCAGTCATCCGTGGGTGTTTCGTGGCAAAAGCCTCAACTCACCTTTGGCGTAAATTGTATCGGGTTTATAAATGTTTTGGAAGCCATTCGAATCCAAAATTTAAGGACAAGAGTGTTGGCGATTGGCTCTAGCGAAGAATATGGCACCGTCCGTGAGGAAGACAATCCAATCTCGGAAACATTATCTGCGCACCCTGCCAATCCCTATGCCATCAGCAAACACAGTCAAGCGCTGTTCGCAGATCTTTACTGTAAAGCCCATGGATTAGATATCATCACAGTCAGAGCGTTCAACCACATTGGCCCCGGACAAACCGAACAATTTGTGTTAAGTGATTTTTGCAAGCGGGTCGTGATGATTGAACACGGTGACACCGAGCCGGTTTTATACGTCGGAAATCTGGCGGCGAAACGCGACTTCACGGATGTACGAGATATTGTTCGCGCCTATTCCCTTTTGATGGAAAAGGGCGTAACAAATCGGCTGTACAACGTGGGCTCTGGAAAAGCGTATCTTTTGCGAGATCTGCTTGATAAAATTTTGGACATGGTGTCTATTAAAGTCGATGTTGTCATAGATGAATCCAAGCTACGACCCATCGATATCCCCATCATGCAATGCAACAATGCCAGATTATTTGAGGATACAGGCTGGCAACCCCAGATCGATATTGCTATTACAATAGAAGATACGCTAAATTATTGGCGCAGACAAATAGGAGGAGAAGTGAAATGAAAAGAGCATTAATCACAGGTATCACAGGCCAGGACGGTTCATATCTTGCTGAACTTTTGTTACAAGAAGGGTATGAGGTATACGGTTTGTTGCGTCGAAAGAGCAAAGCCGATTTTGGCAACGCGGAGCACTTAAAAGATAAAGTCGAATTCATATATGGTGACGTATGTGATTTGCCTTCTTTGATTGAATCCATGCGTGTATCAAAAGCGGATGAGGTGTACAATTTGGCCGCGCAGTCATTCGTCGGCGCAAGTTGGATACAACCTGTTGCCGTCGCGGATATGGACGGTATTGGTGCGTTGAAGATGCTCGAAGCCATTCGAACCATCAAGCCCGAAGCAAGATTTTATCAAGCATCCACCAGCGAAATGTTTGGGCTTGTGCAAGAAATTCCACAAAGAGAAACGACCCCCTTCTATCCACGAAGCCCTTACGGTGTGGCCAAGCTATATGCGCACTGGATCACCAAAAACTATAGAGAAAGCTATGACATGTATGCATGCTCTGGCATCCTCTTTAACCACGAATCCGAAAGAAGAGGCCTAGAATTTGTAACACGCAAAATAACAGATGCTGTGGCAAAAATAAAATATGGCAAACAAGATGTACTCGAACTGGGCAACCTAGACGCCAAGCGTGACTGGGGACATTCCGAAGACTATGTGAATGCGATGTATCTCATGTTGCAACAAGACACGGCAGATGACTACGTCATTGCATCTGGCGAGACCCACCCTGTAGGGGAATTTGTCGAAATCGCATTTCAGCATGCTGGCTATACAATCAAATGGGATGGCGAAGGCATAGACAAGAAAGGCATTGATGCAAAAACTGGCAAAACACTGGTGCAGGTGAATCCAAAATTCTTTAGACCTGCAGAGGTTGAACTTTTGCATGGTGATCCTTCTAAGGCGATGAAGAACTTGGGCTGGGAGAGAAAGGTTTCGTTTCAGGAGTTGGTGAAACGGATGGTTTTGAATGATTTGGCTTTGAATCAGTAGAAGATTCAGGAATTATTCGAAAATCGATTACTCTACTGTCTTAGATTTGCTACCTTCTGCTATGTCTGCCATGCAGTTCCCCCCTCCACGAAACCGCACATCATTTCTCTATACGTGTGAAACTCCATAAATTACAGTACAAAGTTTCACACGTATGATTTTGTATAGACAAAGAATCCGAAATGACGGGTATCCAAGGATATGTAAAGCGTTTGACAACGGAGTAATGATGCAACATAGCCTACAAAAATTGGAGGCTACTATTTTATAAACCTTTGCTTGCCATCGCGCCGTAGTTTTTTATTCGTCTACAGTAAATTCATTCTTCCCTGTTCTTTTAATGTATCAATGATTAGTTTTACGTCTTGCGCCTTGTCCTTGGCGCAAATCAACAGCGCATCGTCTGTATCTACAATCACTGTAGACTCCATGCCAATGGTTGCAATTAACTTTTTGTCGGCGTACACAATACAATTTTTGGTGTCAAGGCTGACAAAATCTGCTTTCACAATGTTGCCATTTTCATCCGATGGAAAAACAGCACCCAATGTGTCCCAACTGCCGACATCGTTCCAGCCAAACTCACCTGCGATCAGTAGTGCTTCATCAATTCGCTCCATAATGCCGTAGTCAACCGAAATATTATCAAGCGTCGGATACAGTTCACGAATCAGTTCCTTCGATTCGGGCGAACAGAACTTACCTTCCACCGTTTTGAATCTCGCATACATTCTAGGCAAAAACCGCTTAAACAACTCTATGATTAGTGATACCTTCCAGACAAAAATGCCGCTATTCCAAAAATATTCGCCCGACTCCACATATTCTTTTGCGCGATTAAGAGGCGGTTTTTCAACAAATCTGTCAAGGGTGAATATTTCTTTATTTAAAACACGTTCACCACGTTTTACATAGCCATACCCCGTCGCCGGAAACGTCGGCTGTACGCCCAATGTGACGATTTGGTTGGTTTCCGCTGCGCTTACAATCGCCAAATCGAGTAATTCGATAAACTTCTTTTCATTTGTAATATAATGATCCGCTGGAAAAACGCAGAGAACGCCATCTCCATATTTTTCATAAATATGCATGGCCGCGTACAAAATACAAGGCGCTGTGTTACGTGCGCATGGTTCTACCAATATATTTTCTCTTGGCAATTCTTTCATCAGTATGCCGTCCATTACTTCTGCCTGCGTTTCATTGGTTACGATAAAGGTATGGTCTGGCGAGATAAACTGATCGCATCTTTTAATGGTCTCGTTAATCATTGCGTCGTTGCCGCTTAACTTGAGCAACTGTTTTGGCATATTCTGGCGCGACAATGGCCAAAAGCGCGTTCCCCCGCCCCCTGCCATTATGAGTGAAAATTTTTCCATGGATATATCAACCTCATTTTCTTTTGTGTATTTTGTGATGGCGTACCAATAAAAACACATTGGCGTACGCCTTCAAGTTATCTTTTATTATACTGCCTTAAACACCATTTTATCCCAACTGCAACGCAATCTCCATCATCTCTGTAAAACTTGTCTCCCGTTCAGCCGCAGTGGCATTTTCCTCTTTCAGCACATGGTCGCTCACCGTCAAAATCGACAACGCCTGCGCCCCAAAGCGCGCCGCGGTCATGTATAAGGCGGCGGTTTCCATTTCTAACGCCAAAATACCCATCTTCGCCCACCGGCTTGCATACGTGTCGTCGTCATCATAAAACGTATCGTTGGTTGCGACATTGCCGATATGTACGTTGATGTTCAGGCGATCGGCCACCGCTTTCGCTTTTGATAGCAGTTCATAGCTTGCGATGCAAGAAAAATGACCGGGTAGGTCGTATTGCCTTTCAAAACTCGAACTGGTGGACGCGCCCATAGCGAAGATGATGTCCCGTACATCCACGCTTTCTTGTATGCCGCCGCATGAACCGATTCTAATTAGATTTTTCACGCCATAAAATTGAATGAGTTCATATGAATAAATGCCCATGGACGGCATGCCCATGCCTGTTCCGAGCACCGAAAGCGGCTTTCCGTCGTAAAGCCCTGTGTAGCCCAACGCGCCACGCACGTTGTTAAATTGCTTTGCCTCTGTCAAAAAATGTTCGGAGATAAATTTTGCCCTCAAAGGGTCACCCGGCAATAAAATCGTTTCTGCTATGTCTGCTGTAGGATTGATGTGCGGTGTGTTTTTCATATGCTTCTCCTCCATTATAAGTTCGTCAATTGTCCACCTTTTAATACAACGGGTTGTTCGTCAATCGAAATCCAGACATCCATCGCCGATGGATTGAACACCATGGATCGATCGGCTGAAAATTTCAAACTGGCGATTGCATGGGTGTAATCCACAATTTCAATATTAGTGGCATACCAAATGTCGTCCTTGTGCGCCACCATCTTGCAAAACGATTCGATGACATCCCAGTTGTCGTCGTTGTCAAATTCGTAACTATGCCCCCACACATACATGAGGTGTGGTCTATTTTTGTAGGGCATCGTCAAAAATTGTTCAGCCAGTGCAAGCAAGCCTTGGTTATGGTGGCATGTGCCCTGCCACCGCAGAAAATCCGTCGGCATGGTGAAGCTTTTGTGCGTCTCGACAACCCGCGCGTATTCGATGCCGAGCGACCGAATGACGTCTACCACGGTGTCATTGTACAATCCGTTTGGGTAAGACATGCCCCGTACGGGATAGCCCATGTACGCCTCCAGTGCTTTTCTATCCTCTAAAATTTCAGACGCCATGTGTTCTTTGGGCGTAATCGAAAGAGACTGATGGGTGTAGCCATGCGCCGACACTTCATGATTTTTATAAAGCGTTGTGAGCTCTTCCGGCTCGATGCGCTCGGGGTTTTTAAGCAATCCGGCGTTGATATGAAAGGTGCCTCGTATGC
>JAVBJY010000133.1:0-7000 GCA_031546735.1 Eubacteriales bacterium | reverse complement strand
GCATACGTAATGTTTTTAAAACAAGCTGTAAGGGAACAACGATTACCTTTTTTGGCTTCTCGAAATATTCCAAATACCGAAACAATTGCCGCAATCGAAGAGGCACAAACCATGCTTGCAAATCCAGATACGCGCAAATTTTCAAGTTTGGATGAGCTGATTGAGGAGCTAAATAGCGATGAGATATCTGATTGAGAGAACCACGAGATTTAAGCGTGAATATCGTCTGGCAAAAAGGAGAGGGCAGAACATTGACAGACTTCACAGTGTTATTTTTTCGCTTGCAAATGGGGAAGAACTGTCACCAGAATACAAAGACCATGCTTTGGCGGGTGAATACATGGGTTGCAGAGAGTGTCATATAGCACCGGATTGGTTGCTTGTGTACCAAATTGTTGAAAAAGAGCTTGTATTGATTTTGACAAGGACAGGTACACATTCGGATTTGTTTTGAGTATATAGGCAAGGAAACATACAAGGAGGCTCAGAATGGCAAACTATAAAATGGCAGTGCTCGACATAGACGGAACGATTTTGAACAGCATGCATATGCTTTCGAATCGGACAATACAAACAATTCAGAGGATGAGTGAGCGAAACATACCGGTTTGCTTATGCACAGGTCGAAACATGAACCATGCGTTGCCGATTGTGAAAAAGTTAGGCATTCAAACGCCCTTTATGAGCATAGATGGCAAGATAATGTATGACCCAAAGGAACAAAAGATAATTTACCAAAACAAACTGTCACCGGACGTTGCGCTTACGCTGATCGAGAGTATCGCGGCAGAGCATGCGTACATGGAAGTGGTGACGCCGCATCAATATTTAAAATACATCAAATCAAAAGACTTGATGAAATATAACGTCGGGGGCACGTCCCTTTTTATGCGTGCCGTGGTACAACGGTCATACGGTGCAAAATTTATCAAAGTGCTTTCCGATATTACGGATCAAAAAGACAGCATTTTTACAATTGTCGCGGCGGGAACAGAAGAGGTGCTTTGCAACATTAAGAACAGCGTCGCAAGACATAACATCGACACGATTGATTTTGTAGAGGCGTGGCAAGATTATTTTATCATTACGCCGAAGGCGGGCAAAAAATCCGATGGGGTCAAGCTTTTGTGCGCCCATTATGGCATCGATATGTCAGAAGTGGTGGCCATCGGGGACGAAAAGAATGACATAGACATGCTCCAGATGGCGGGGATGGGTGTTGCGATGGGCAATGCCGTCGCCGAGGTGAAAGAAGTAGCCGATTACATAACCCTTGACAACAACCACGATGGGGCGGCACTGGCACTCGAAAAATTCTTCTAAAGAGGGCGTAAGAATATGGATTTGTTTGAATACCAGAGACAAAAGAATATGGAAAAGGAGTCGCCCCTAGCGGCGAGGATCAGACCAAAATCGCTTGCCGATTTTCAGGGGCAGGGGCATATTGTGGGGCGTAATACACTGTTGTATCGGGCCATCGTGGCGGATAAACTCACCTCTGTCATTTTATATGGCCCCCCGGGAACAGGGAAAACGACGCTTGCGAAGATTATCGCCGCGACGACAAAGAGTGAGTTTGTGCAACTAAACGCCACAACCGCTGGTGTCAAAGACATTAAAGAGACAATCGAGCGAGCCAAGAGCAACATGGGCATGTCGGATAAGAAAACAATCTTGTTTATAGACGAGATTCACCGTTTTAACAAATTACAGCAGGACGCACTGCTCCCTTATGTAGAGGACGGAACCGTCGTCTTAATCGGTGCCACCACAGAGAATCCGTTTTTTGAAGTCAACAAGGCGCTCATCTCTCGAAGCACAATATTCGAACTAAAACATCTTGCAAAAGAGGATATCAAGCAGATTGTGGTGCGCGCCTTATATGACAAGGACAATGGTCTGGGGCATTTTGACTGCAAGATAGAGGAAGATGGTCTGGATTTTTTGGCAAGCATTGCCAACGGTGACGCGCGGGTGGCGTTAAACGGCATCGAGCTAGCGGCAATGACGACCGAGAAAAGTGAGGACGGCATCATCCATCTTACCGTAGAGGTGCTAGAGCAGTGCGTACAAAGAAGGTCGCTGAACTACGACAAAGACGGCGACAATCATTATGACACGATATCGGCGTTTATTAAAAGGATGAGGGGCACAGACCCTGATGCGGCTGTTTATTATCTGGCAAAAATGCTACACGCGGGGGAAGACCCGAAGTTTATCGCAAGGCGTATTGTCATCTGTGCATCAGAAGACGTCGGAAACGCCGACCCGCTTGCGCTACAAGTGGCGGTGGCGGCGGCCAAGGCGGTAGAATTTATCGGTTTGCCCGAATGTCGCATTAACTTGGCGCACGCCGCCCTTTATGTGGCCGCGGCACCGAAGAGCAATGCCGTGATTAAGGCCATCGACAGGGCGTCGAGGGATGTGGAAACTGTCCATGCCGTCGTGCCGATGCATTTGCGGGATGCGCACAATGCCTCTGTAAAGGTGGTGGGGCATGGCGTCGGCTACAAATATGCCCATGACTATACGCATAACTATGTCGAGCAACAATATTTGCCAGATGCACTGGTGGGTCGCGTTTATTATGAACCGACCACCAATGGTGTGGAAGATTTGATCGGCACCCATTTGAAGAAGTTAAAGGAAGAAGAGTAAAAAGGCCACGTACACCTGCATAATAAGCGGATGTACGTGGTCTTTTTGTGGTCTTGCCAACGCAATTATAAAGTTTGGGGTCCAGCCCTTTTTAAAGGGCTGGCGGGGGTGGGCAGCGCCCACGGTCTTATTCTTTCATCTTATAATTGCTTGTAAATATCTTTTAACTGCGGATATAGTTTTTGATAGATCGCATAAAATTTTTCGTACGCGCTAGCGTTTTCGACATTCGGCTGTTGTGTTGTGTTTGTCTGAATGAGGACGCGGCACGCGTCTTGCACAGAACGGTATACACCAGCACCGACACCCGCCAAGATGGCAACGCCCATCGCGGCACTTTCTTTCGCCGCCACGGTTTTTACAGGCAGTCGGTATACATCGGCCAACATCTGCCGCCAAAAATCACTGCGTCCGCCGCCGCCACACGCGAGCATCTCTTCAAATTCTACCCCCATAGACCGCAATACGCCCGTGCAATCCATTAGCGAATAGGTCACACCTTCCATGACGGCTCGAAGCATATGTTGACGTGTGTGGATGTTAGATAGACCAAAGAATACACCACGACAATCGGGGTCTAGGTGGGGCGTTCTTTCGCCCATCAAATAGGGAAGATACAGCAGGCTGTCACAGCCGATTGGAATTTGTTCTGCCTGCTTATTCATCAAATCGTAGGCACTGACGTGCATGCCCTCTGCTGTATCTTTTTCTTGTCTGCAAAAATTATCACGAAACCATTTGAGAGAAAGCCCTGCGCCTTGGGTAACACCCATGACGTGCCACTCGTTTGGAACCGCGGCACAAAATGTGTGCACGCGCCCGAGTGGATCGATAGCCAAGTTTTTTGTATGGGCGTACACAACGCCCGAGGTGCCGATGGTGGTGAAGGCCTTTTTATCCACAACAACACCTGTGCCGACGGCACTTGCCGCGTTATCTCCCGCACCGCCGACAACGACTGTGTGGGTCGAAAGCCCTGTGAGCGCAGCGGCGGCATGGCTGATGGTGCCTGTGATCTCTTGTGATTCGTGTACGGTTCCAAGAAGAGCCACATCGATTTCCAATGCGTCCAGCACCGTGTGAGACCATTGTCTCTTTGGTACATCCAAAAGTTGCATGCCAGACGCGTCAGACACCTCGGTGGCAAAATCTCCCGTCAGTTTATACCGTACATAATCTTTTGGGAGCAAAATATGTTTGCATTTTTTATAGATATCCGGCTCGTGATTTTTGACCCACATAATTTTTGAAGCGGTAAAACCGGTGAGTGCCGGGTTCGCGGTTATGTCGATTAACTGTTTTGCACCGACTTTTTTTGTGATTTCAATGCATTCGGCACCGGTTCTTTGGTCACACCAAATGATGGAAGGGCGCAGTACATCTCCCTTTTCATCAAGCATCACTAACCCGTGCATCTGCCCTGATATGCCAAGCCCGACGACATCGTCTTTATCAACGCCGCTTTTTTTCATTACAGATGAAAGGGTGAAGACAGCCGCTTGCCACCAATCTTCAGGGTCTTGCTCTGCCCAACCGTTGTGCGGCTGCATCATTTGATACTCAGCTGATTCTGATGCGACGATGGTGCCATCTACATCAAACAAAACCGTTTTCGTGCCGGACGTACCAAGGTCGATTCCCAATACATATTTCAAACGATTCACCTCGATTTAAAAGTAGGGGATGGGGCGTTCATTAGTTAAAAAAGACTTGATTCATGACGCCTTCTAAATATTCTTGCTTGCCAGAGCCCTGTAAAGCAGGGGCACCTAATTTTTCGGCGTATGCCGCCAATTCAGCAAGAGACTTTTAGTCAGACACAATTTTTGCGCCGATGCCTTCGCCAAAACTTTGGTATCTATCTTTTACAAACGTATCGATTCTTCCGTCTGCAATCATTTCTGCCGCTTTGATAAGGCCAAGTGCAAACGTATCCATCCCTAAGATGAAGCCGTGGAACATATCCTCATACGTATAGCTCGGACGACGGGTTTTGGCGTCAAAGTTAAACCCGCCGGTAAGGCCGCCTGCTTTTAACACTTCGTACATGCAGAGCGTCGCATCATACACGTTGGAAGGGAACTGGTCTGTATCCCAGCCAAGAAGGCTGTCGCCCTGGTTGGCGTCAATGCTACCCAACATGCCATTGATGGCGCTGACCCGCAAGTCGTGTTGGAACGTATGGCCAGCAAGGGTTGCATGGTTGGCTTCGATGTTCATTTTAAAATCTTTATCAAGGCCATGTTGGCGTAAAAAACCGATGGCGGTCGCCGCATCAAAGTCATACTGGTGTTTCATTGGTTCCTTCGGCTTTGGCTCGATGTAAAAATCACCTGTGAAGCCAATGCTTCTGCCATATTCCACAGCCATTTTCATCAGCCTTGCCACGTTTTCTTGCTCGAACTTCATGTCTGTGTTGAGCAATGTTTCATAGCCTTCTCTGCCGCCCCAGAACACATAGCCTTTGCCGCCTAGCTTCACGGTTAGGTCGAGTGCCTTTTTGACCTGCGCCGCCGCAAAGCAAAATACGTCGGCAGAGTTTGTGCTACCCGCACCATTCATAAAGCGAGGATTCGAAAACATATTGGCCGTGCCCCATAGCAACTTGATGCTTGTCCCGTCCATTTTTTCTTTGATATAATCGGTCAATTCGTCTAGGCGCGCGTTTGTCTCTTGGACGGTATCGGCTTCTGTCACCAAATCGACATCATGGAAACAGAAGTAATCAATGCCCAATTTGCCCATAAACTCGAATGCCGCATCCACTTTCGCTTTTGCATGCGCCATCGTACCAGGCTCTTGACCGAAGCTTTTGTCTGCCGTGCCAACGCCGAACATGTCGCCGCCAGTGGCGCACATGTTGTGCCACCATGCCATGGCAAAAGGGAGGTGCTCCTTCATGGTTTTGCCCATAATCACTCGATCGGGGTCATAATAACGAAACGCAAACTCATTCTTTGTTTTCGCACCTGCATACGTTACCTTTGGTAAGCCTTCAAAAATCTCTTTCATTCAAAATCCCTCCAACTCTATATTTTTTTTGTGTACTGTTTTAAAACGTTCCAAACCATTGTGGCTGCTTCTGCGTATGTCATCTGTTTTTTTGGCGCAAGGGATGTAGGTGCTACGCCACGAATGATGCCGTGGGTTAATGCAAACGCCATCGAATCTGCCGCCCAAGCACTGACACTTGCTTGATCGGCAAACGGCTGTGTAATCGAGGGGGCAACCGCCAACTTGTCATCCATATGATACGCTTTCAAAAGTTTTGTGAGGATGACAACGGCTTGCTCTCTTGTCAGGCTTTCATCGGGCGCAAATTTTTTGGAAGAGACGCCCGCAATGATGTTCAACTGATACGCCGTTTGAATGGCACCCGCATAGGCACTTGATGGAGGAACATCTTCAAAAATATTTTTGTAATCGCTTTCGAGCGTCGATACACCACAGCCACGCAACACCATAGCCAAGAATTCTGCACGTGGTATGGTAGCATTCGGGTGTTCGATAAATCCATCCCGCTCTTTTATTATAGTACGATCTGCCATGTTTTGTATAGCCTCTTCTGCCCAATGTCCATATATTGTTTTACAATCTGCTGCATTGTATACAATGGAATAAAAATTGCCGGTGTTGACAGTGAGGATGGCGATAGCTTTGCCATCTCTTCGTTCTATTTTTGTCGGGGTGGGGTAGTCGCCGAATGGTGTGTGAAATACCCCGACTGCTGTTTTTGTGGAATCGGAAAGTGGGATGCAGAGGAAGGCACTGCCTTTCAAATCATCAACTGTATATTCTTTGGTACCGTCTGAGGCGGTCATTTGGAGGGCGTACGAATCGCCCTGTACAATGGGTTTTACGAGAAGCTGTGTCGGCTTCAAATTTAAGGATGGATTGTTCAATTTGTCGATCCAGTCTTCTGTGTGCAGTTTATAGTAGATTTGGTTGGTCACCCTAACCAGTTTTGTATCACCCAAGTCTGTTAATGTGAATGTGGTTGCCCTGCTGTCTGTTGGTGGCGGCTGGGCTGGTTTTGCGGTAGTGGTGGCTTGGGTTTGGTGCGCGCCGCTTGAAGAGGAATGTGTCGGCAGGGTGGTTGGGGTAGGACTCGCCGTCGGAGTCGGAGTCGGTGTAGGACTCGGTGTAGGAGTCGGAGTATGGCTCGGCGTCGGACTCGGTGTCGGGCTTGGAGTAGGGCTCGGAGTAGGACTCGGTGTCGGACTTGGAGTAGGGCTCGGCGTCGGAGTCGGTGTCGGGCTCGGAGTAGGAATCGGTGTCGGACTTGGAGTCGGGCTCGGCGTCGGCGTCGGAGTCGGAGTCGGACTCGGTGTCGGACTTGGAG
>JAVBJY010000227.1:0-3598 GCA_031546735.1 Eubacteriales bacterium | reverse complement strand
GAACATGTTTTTTTACAACCCCACCCAAAAACCCCACCCATCCCGCTCTCTTTAAAAAAAAAAGACGCGCCGCAACCCGCCCCTTTGGGGTTTGCGGCGCTTCTTCTTTATGTTTTGAATCTGAAATTATTTGCTTGAACCAGAATGATCAACGACTATATCGACATCATTGCCCGTGGTTCCTTTTTTATTTTTTGGTTCTTTCTTATTGCCATTATTCTTTGCCATCCTTATCACCTCCAGCAATTGATACAACGCAATACAATTTTTTTGCTCGTCCTGTACGTGCGTTGTGTATAGTATGCTGCCAATAAAATTTTTTTATACTCTCTTGATTCTAATTTTATTTTTATATGTTTAGGATGGTAAAGCAATTTTTAAAAACAATGCTTGTCAAAATAGCGCCGAACAATTATACTATACATGACACATATCGATCAGAAACTACATGGTGGACTGTGTCGCATATGTATAAGTGAGAAGAAAGTAAAATCCAGTGGGTAATTCGACTACCCACTGGATCGACGAAGATGAAATGCGAATTCATCTCCGACATAACGCAGTAGCGCTACCCAGACAGTATAATATCATTTGAGCTTTTTTTCAAGTCTTATTCGCATGATCAGGTGTAGCGAGGCCATTACAATTCAATTACATATAAACTGTACCACGCGCGAAATCTAGTCGTATGTGAAAAAAGAGAAGCACAACTTACGGCTTGAAGGGTGCGCCCTTTGCGGGGGTTTTTGGCGGTGCCTAAAATGTGCGCAGTACAGCAACGACAGAAGAGCCAGTTATGGACGGAATTTGCGTTCATCTTTCTTTCGTCTCCATTGTAAAAACAAGGGGGTGATCGAAAAGGCATGAACGGAAAGGCAACAGCAGCGTTTGAAGAAGCAGAGTCGGCCGTAATGAACATAATAACCAAGACAGACGTGGGCGAAGAAGAAGAGTCGTATTTTTATCGATTGATGATGTTTCATCTTAGTGTGGTCGGATGTGACACCGCGCACAAAAAGATACGCCAACAGCTCGACGATATACAAGAAAAGGGTTGCAATGCTAATATAAAGAAACTAGAGTTTTTCGCGTGGGTCGTCGAAGATAGCCTTACTGAAATGACAGAGATCTTGCGGTTGGAGATGGTGCATCTTCATGATACGGTTTGTGAAACGGCACAAGCCCAGCGCAGTACCTGTGCAAAATTTTAAAAAGAACAACACGCGTCAGTTTTACGACGTGTGTTGTTCTTTTTTTATAAAGTTCGCCTTGCGAACTTTTTTATATGTTAGGAAAGTGCTTCGCACTGTTCCTAGCCGCGACTCGTCGCGGTGCGTCATGAATTGCGGTTAAAAGTTCGCCTTGCGAACTTTTTTATAAATAAATACAGACATCCCGTGGCAAAATATGATACTATAGAGTTGAGATTATAGATTTTTCTATATTTATCCTGATAAATATAGAGCCGAATATTTTTTACCATTTTAGGAGGGACTTACAAAATGAATTCAGCAGACTTAACAACCATAAACACCATCCGAATTTTAAGCGCGGAGGCCATACAGAAAGCAAAATCCGGGCATCCCGGTTTGCCCCTTGGCGCGGCACCAGCCGCTTACACCCTGTTTGCAAAACATCTAAAACACAACCCCGGCAACTCAAAGTGGCTTGATCGCGACCGATTTGTGTTGTCAGCCGGTCATGGCTCGATGCTTTTGTACTCGTTGCTTCACCTCTTCGGGTATGACTTGTCTCTTGAAGATTTAAAACAGTTTAGACAAACCGGTAGCAAGACATCGGGGCATCCAGAGCTTCATCTTGTAGACGGCGTCGAAGTGTCAACAGGCCCATTAGGCCAAGGGTTTGCCAATGCAGTCGGCATGGCGCTTGCCGAAACCTATCTTGCCGCAAAATTTAACCAACCAGACAAAAAAATCGTTGACCACTATACGTACGCCCTTTGTGGCGATGGCTGTATGATGGAAGGCATTTCATCAGAAGCGGCTTCTTTGGCCGGTGCACTTGCCTTATCGAAGCTTATTGTCCTTTATGATTCTAACAACATTACAATCGAGGGTGACACGTCGATCGCCTTTACCGAAAACGTAGCGGCACGATTCGAAGCGTTCCAATGGCATGTCGTGCAAGTACAAGATGGCAATGATATAGACGCCATATCCGCCGCTATCGAAGAAGCAAAGCGCGTATGCGACAAACCATCCCTCATCGAAATCAAAACCAAAATCGGCTTTGGCTCGCCAAACAAATGTGGAAAATCGTCGGCCCATGGTGAACCGCTTGGAGACGATGAGTTAACGCTAACCAAACAAAACTTAGGTGCCGAGTCATTGGAGGAATTTTACGTTCCTACCTCTGTTCGCGAACACATGCACAACCTAAAAGAATCGTTAAAACACTTTGAAGACCAATGGAACAAGCAATACGCAGAATACAGCGTAGCCTACCCTGCCCTTGCAAAAGAGTGGGACGCTTGGCATCAAAAAGAATTGCCAATGGACTTCTTAAATGATGATGCGTTTTTAAATTTCACAGAAGCAACTGCATCACGAGTTGCCTCCGAAATGGTGCTCAATCAGCTTTCACCGATGGTTCCCAATTTGATTGGCGGTTCGGCAGACCTTGCCCCTTCTACCAAAACCATCATGAAAGACAGAGACTACTACGCAAAAGACAACCGCGCGGGTTCGAATCTCCACTTTGGCATCCGCGAGCTTGCCATGACAGCCATTGCAAACGGCATGGCGGTACACGGTGGCTTAATCCCCTACATTGCCGGATTTTTTGTATTTAGTGACTACATGAAGCCAGCCTTGCGCTTGACATCGATGATGCATCTACAGGTGATCAGTGTCTTAACCCATGACAGCATCGGCGTCGGAGAAGATGGTCCTACCCATCAACCAATCGAGCAATTGGCGTCCCTTCGCAGTATGCCAAACATGACGGTCATCCGCCCTTGCGACTCGCGAGAAGTGGCGGCGGCTTGGTATGCCGCTTTAACAAGAAAAACAAGCCCTACCTCGCTCATCTTGTCCAGACAAAATCTAAACGTATTAGATGGAACCGGAAAAGAAGCGTTAAAAGGCGGCTATATCTTGCGAGATTGTGAAAAAGAGACGCCAGACCTTCTCCTTCTTGCCTCTGGCTCTGAAGTTGGGCTTATCTATGATGCATACGATGTGTTAAAACAAAAAGGCATCCACGCGCGCGTGATCAGCATGCCAAGCTTCGAATTATTTGAAGAGCAATCGGCTGCCTACAAAGAATCGGTGCTCCCAAAAGCAGTGACCAAACGGCTTGCGGTAGAGGCGGCTTCTAGTTTTGGCTGGCACAAATATATCGGGCTTGACGGCGATATGATCTCGATGGAATATTATGGCGAATCCGGAACATTTTCTAGCTTGTTCGAAAAATATGGCTTCACCGTAGACAATGTTGTGGCAAAGGCAACGGCTTTGTTCTAAAAATCAGTCTATACATGCAGAGCGTGCCACGTTTCAAATTCACCTTTGGAACGTGGCACGCCATTCGCATCTACACAATAAAACAATTATAAAGGAGGCACGAACCGGGTTAT
>JAVBJY010000010.1:0-4202 GCA_031546735.1 Eubacteriales bacterium | reverse complement strand
GCATAGAGTCTTTACCGCCAGACATACAAACTGCGATTTTGTCCCCTTCCTGAATCAGATCATACTCCCTTATAGCTCTCGTGAATTTACACCAAATCTCTTTTCTATATTTCTTTATAATGCTGTGCTCTACTACTTTATATTTTTCTATATGCATGTTGTTTCGTCCTCCATTGCTGTATTTGCTTCTATAGCAAGTTCCATAGAAATTTTAAAAATTCGTCTATCTCTTCCTCGGTGGTCAAATGTGATAGGCTAATGCGCAGTGTCGATAGCGATTTCTTCTTATCCTTTGTTACCGCATATACTGCCCTTGACATCGTATTGGGTGGGCAGCAAGCCGACTTTACAGAGACATAAATGCCGCCTTCATCTAAGGCTTGTGCAATCTCTACGGACTTTCCGCTCATCATGCTAAGATTTAAAATAAACGGCGTGGCGTATTCTGTGCTGTTAATGGCTATGTATTTATGTTTCGTAAGTTCAGTTCTCAGTTTTTTATTTAATTTCTCGGCATGAATAAAGTGTGCTTCCAGACGACCTACTGCTTTTTCAAGTGCCAAAGCCGTAGACGCCACCAATGCGGTCATTGGCGTACCGCTTCTATACAGGGTGGTGCTTTTTCCACCATGAATGAAAGGTTCAAGCTTTATGTTCTCTTTTTTAACCAGTATGCCGACCCCATTTAATCCATAAAATTTATGTGGCGCAAAGCTCACCAAATCAATCTTGTCCAATTGAATCGGTATTTTACCAACCGCTTGCGTCGCATCCGAATGAAAGATGCAATTGGGGTAGTTTTGTAAAACACTTGTGATCTCATCTATCTGCTGTTGTATCCCAAGTTCTCCATCTACATAACTGATCGAAACCAGTATTGTATCCTCTCTCATTAATGTTTTTAAATGTTCGATATCTACTAGACCATTATCCAAAACATCGACAAAATCTAGTTCAAACCCCTGTTCTGCAAGTGCTTGTAACGGCGCTAAAACAGATGCATGCTCCAAATGGGTTGAGATCATATGCTTGCCTTTATTTTTATACTTCGCCGCAATACCTTTTATCGCGAGGTTGTTGGATTCGGTCGCACCTGACGTATATATGATTTCATTTTCTTTTACGTTCAATAACGCCGCGATCTTCTTTGTTGACGCCTGTATGACTTGAGCCGCATCGCGCCCTAGCTTGTGCGATGAATTTGGATTTCCGATATAGTCATTGGTGATCTGATAAAATAAATCGATCACCTCTTTGTTAACTGGACTGTTGGCGGCATAATCTAAATAAATCATGATGATTGCTCCTAATGTTTTTTTATATAAATAATCTTTGGACATTCCTAAGTTTCCGATGCACTGCCACCTATTTTATCTATAAATATGTATGAAGTCAATTCATACACGATAAAAACGAAAAAACAGTAGCCCATTATTCTATTTCGCGGCTACTGTTTTTAAATTTTGGTTTTCAATGCATCGAAGACGCTTTTCATTTGATGTTCATCATATCCAGACGACTAATCGCGGTGTTGATGCCCAGATATTTGTACACAACGGCACAACGCTTTCTAAACTTCTCATCATCTGTCATAAAGACATCTGTTTTCATTCCATACATGGCGTGCCTCGCCTCATAGAAATTTTTGTCAATCGGATCATTATAGTGATAATTGACGATGTCTAGCGCCTTAAATATAATTTCAAATAATGTATCCCGCAAGTTCCGATTGATCTCGATTAAATTTCTAATTTGCGCCTTTGGTTGGGTTTCGATTAAAAAAAACAGATCAAACGGAAGTGTCGCTTTTATAAATTCCCGATAGTGCATGTTTTTTAAAATCTCATCCACAGGCCAACTGTCCGTTGGGTCTTTTATCATTCGAATGTCTTCGGTTGGGTCGGCTGTTTTGCTTTGGATCAATTTATTAGACAACGTAACGATTTCTGTCATGCCAAGATGGGCATTTTCTTTGCCCACACATGCTTTGAGTGCTGCCATCGGCGATTGATTTTTAAACGCCAACGAGAGCGGTGTGCTGACGACTGCGTTGTTATCTGTGAGTGCGGTTATCGTCTTTACGGCGTTTTCTAAAATACTGATTTTACTTCTCGGATTTGTATATTCGATATGCAGAAGTTCATCAAAATGAACGTCTGCATAATAAAAATTATATTTTCTCCTGGATAGAATTATTTTTTGCTTCAAAACGTTTGAGCCAATACATTTTAGAATAACATCCAAGCCTATATAAGCATTCACATGCACACCTCTAATCCCAATTTATATCGTTAAAATTGACAGTATCACCGCCTTCGAATTGAAGTTCAGCTTCTTCAAGACGTTGGCGTTCGGACGGTGTTAGTTTAGTAAAATCAGAATCCCATGCCAAAACCATACGCTTTACAAGCTCGTATGCTATATTTTGTTCGTTTTCTGGTAACATTTCAACCATTTCTGCTATTTCCTTTGTTATTGTTGACATAAGATTCCCTCCTATATTTACCGGAAAATATCTATTTGTAAATATCCCCACGTGCACCTATTTCAGATACATACAATACTTTATCAGCCTTATCATCTGTCTTATATCTGTATATGATTCTGTGCTTGCCTATTCTTAATCGATTTGAAGGTGGCATGTACGCCTGTAGTGGCTTTATATCACCTTGTGGTGGTATTTGAGTTAAGCCTATGATTGCGTCTTTGATTCGACATTTTGTGATACTGTCTTGTTTATGAATATATTTTGCAGCTTCTTTTGATAGTTCTACTTTCATAGGTCACCTTCTCATTCAATTACTTTAATACCTAACATTCCTTTAATATAGACACTCTATCTCATAAATATCAATCGGTTTCTTCCCTTTTTTGTAGATGGATAATGTCGTCGCATCGCCCGTGTAGTCATACGTCAATGTCGTATAGACGTTGCCTTCCGGCATCTTGACACTGGTGCAATATTTTGCCGACAAGCCACTGCCCAAAATCAATTCTGTCCCGGTGGCACCGGCGGCTGTAATTTTAATTTTACAGTTCCCTTTTACGGGTATTTCTATTCTTGCCGCATCAAAATCTGAATGCCAGATGGTGACGCAACCTTTGTAAGAAGAGGTGTTTTCCCCTTCTGGCATTTTTTCGTTGTCAAAAGATATTTTTTTGTGTACGTTTGTGACAAAATTTAACTGATCAATCCGCTTTTGTTCACCCACCAAGCTGTACCGTTGTTTTGCATAATAATCAGAAAAATAACCCGTGGCAAAATCCCAACGCTTGGATTGCTGTATCCTTTCATCATTTGTGGCAGGTTCGACCAACAACTGACCATTCGGCGGGGCAACGGTTGCATCTATCACATGGTCTGACAATGAGATTGTACCTAGTTTTTTAATCTGTTCGCTGACAATTTTTGCAATCAAATATGCCCCATATTTGTTCTGGTGAGAGGCATCAACGGTTCCGTCGGTTTTATTTATATTTAAACGCGCCGTCTCAGCACTACCCAGCTGCTCATAATACTGCTTTGACGCTGTGTACAGGTCAATGCAAGGCACGTTGTATTCTTTGGCGACTTGCATCGCCGCGTCTACGTAGCCATCATTTTTATACGGAAACACAATGCCTTTGTTTTGGAGGTCATAGTGGTGAGACTGTATTTTTTCATCTTTAAAAAAACGTCTGACCAACGGAGTCACAACGACCGGCGTAGCCCCTTTTGCAAGCGCACCCTCTATGTACTGTGACAAGTACCATTTGTAAGTTCCCCTTGTCACGGTGCCATCGGAAGACAACTGTTCATACGGATAATAGGTTTGACCATATCGATAGGTCGATCTTTTTTGCAGCAATGCAATGTATGCATTGTCTTTCATATTAAATTCTTCAAGGTTGATGGTATCCATCGGAATTTTTTCGATGGGCGTTGTTGGATACACGCCGTCAATCGGAACGCCCAGTGCAACCGAACGCTCGAGCTTCGCGATCTTTCTGCCATATGCATCCAACTCATTTATGTTTGCGGCGTCATTGTGACCAAACTGGATAAACAAATAATCGCCGGGCTGTATGTGATTTAAAATGGTAGCAAGCGTGCCTTCGTTGATAAATTGCCGCGAGCTTCTGCCGCCGATTGAATAATTTGAAACAAAAACAGCGTCGTCAAAATAATCTGGCAGGTATTCCCCCCATCCGCCGTAGGATAC